>NZ_JAEKDA010000012.1:0-234173 GCF_016405635.1 Pseudomonas sp. MF6755 | reverse complement strand
CTCCTTGCGGGTTTGCTTGCGCTTGCCAGCGTACTCGGCGTCGGCGAAGGTCATCTGCTTCATCGGGAAACTCGGTGGGTGGGGTCGCGGTATTTTGCCAAATCAGAAAGTCTTTTTCAGAGTTTCCTTAGCAATCCCGTCGCCGGGTAGCACTCCGACCCAATCAACACCTTCCGATTTGGCTGGCGAGCGAAATACCTCACCGTTGAACTGTATGCTTCTAGGGGTCGGGCATGACTCTTCGTCACCGGTCCAAACCGGAATATCAAAGTTCTGGCTATTCGCTTGCGCAGAAAGAGCTGCGAACAACTGCAAAAAAACAAACCCTCTAAAGACAAATAGACGCACGGACTAGCACTCTGACAAAAGCCTTTTTTATCAGCACTCCGGCTCTTTAGATTTAGGACACGTCTGAAATTTATCGAGATTTTTCCTTTTTTCACTTCCACGAAACCCCGCTACCCATGTGATAGTCGCCTCACATACGCCTGGCACGCCTGCAACGCGATCAATCCTTGGTCGCCGTCGTAGGTGGCCTTACCGAAAGACGGAACGACCTTCCGAATTGGCGCAGCTGGCCGTATAGGAGAACTGTGGTCATGGGCTGATAGTTGCTTGCCAGTGCCGCCATAAAACTCCCCAGACAATAAAAAGGCCCGCCGAAACGAGCCTTGAACAGTTTGATGTGCCGCTACAAGCAGCCTTGCAGAGCGGTCAGCCGTTTATTTGCGATCCAATTACCCACCACGACGTAATACTTCGCCTCTGAGCCGGTGCCCTTTGGCTGGATATCAACGAAGTACTGAGAGCCCTCAGTGAATACCGTATATCCGGTGTCGCGCCCCGGCTGAAGCGTTGCGCCAGGCGTCCCACCGAAGATCGGCTGGTTCTGCCATTCGTAGTGAACAACGATCTCCACTTAATATCGAGCAATCAATACGCCACCCTCGGAGCCAGCCACATCTTGGAGCACCTTTAAAATCGTGAGTTAGTTCCCCGCAATCAAATCAGCCACCTGACCATCAGACTACAGCGCCCTTATATTTTTTATAGGGTATATCAATAAGTTATATATCATATTTAATTTTTAAATAACACTAAACCCACTAGTCCTTTATAAAGATCAACACAACAAGAAAGCCGCGAAAACGTGATAAGCATATAACACTCCACATCAATGGACACGAAGGAATGTACACATATGACTATCGTAGCGAAAAACCTTGTTAACTCATTCACCCCTTCGGCGCAATTTCGAACAAGTGAAGAGTACCAGGCACTCTATAATTTTTCACACGCCTATGATCGAGGAGGATTTAATTCCCCATATGGAAAGCCGTCTTACACCATTGCGCAGGCAGCGGATGAAATAACGCGAGGAGGTTACTATTGGGGTGACAACGACCACAATGGAAAATACAACTTCACCTACAGCTTTCTGACATCAGAAACTCAAGCATACGCCGCCGAGAATGTTTCTGGCTTCAGTGCATTCAACGCTCAACAGAGATCCCAGGCAGCCCTTTCGTTCCAATCCTGGTCGGACGTCGCCAACATCTCATTCATCGAATCTAGAAGCGGTGGCGACGCACATATATCATTGGGCAACTACAGTAATGATATGCAGCATGGAGGTGCCAGGTCAGCTTTCGCATTCTATCCTAACAGTAGCGGAAACAGTGACGCACTGTTTTACACCAACCAAAACTATCAAGAAAACTTAACACCGGCAAACGGCAACTATGGTCGTCAAACGTTGACCCATGAAATTGGTCACACGCTTGGACTGCAGCACCCAGGGTCGTACGACGCGAGTGTGGGTCAACCGTCATATTCGGACGCAAAATATGCCGAAGATACACATGCTTACTCCGTCATGAGTTACTGGAGCGAGAGCAACACCAACCAGAACTTCAGTAAAGGTGGTGTCGAAGCCTATGCTGCCGGCCCGCTGATCGACGACATCGCCGCGATCCAGAAGCTCTACGGGGCCAACTACAGCACCCGCGCCGGTGACACCACCTACGGGTTCAACTCCAACACCGGGCGTGATTTCCTCAGCGCCACATCCAATGCCGACAAGCTGGTGTTCTCGGTATGGGACGGTGGCGGCAACGACACCCTGGACTTCTCCGGCTTCACCCAGAACCAGAAGATCAACCTCAATGCGACCTCGTTTTCCGACGTTGGCGGCCTGGTGGGCAACGTGTCCATCGCCAAGGGCGTGACCGTCGAAAACGCCTTTGGTGGCGCGGGCAACGACCTGATCATTGGTAACCAGGTCGCCAACCTCATCAAGGGCGGGGGCGGTAACGACCTCATCTACGGCGGTCGCGGTGCGGACCAATTATGGGGCGGCGCCGGCAACGACACGTTCGTGTACGGTGCCATTTCCGATTCCACGCGATCGGCCGCGGACAAGATCTTTGACTTCACCTCCGGCTCCGACAAGATCGACCTGTCGGGCATTACCAAAGGTGCAGGCTTGAGCTTCGTCAATGCATTCACCGGGCACGCCGGCGATGCTGTGTTGAGCTATGCCTCGGGTACCAACCTGGGCACCTTGGCCGTGGACTTCTCCGGGCACGGCGTGGCGGATTTCCTCGTCACCACCGTCGGCCAGGCAGCTGTCAGCGACATCGTGGCCTGATACAAAGCGCGGCGCTTCGGCGCCGCGCTCCAGGATGGAGCAGAAGATGTCGCGTTTTTCTTATTTGATCGCCTGTGCTTCTGTTTAGTGGGCATGAAGCCCCCTCCCAGGGTTTTTAAAGAATTTCACAAAAACTGTAACGCACCGTTTCGAGGGAACTCTACGTCTATAACTCTCATAGTCGTTAAGGAAATCCCATGCTCTCATCACTATATTCCCGCTTGCTTCGCCAGTCGTTTGAAATCGAGTTCATGCGCTGGGTTCTTGTCTTGATATTCCTGATGTTTGGCTACACAAAATGGTTTGATTACGAAGCCCAGGCATTGATCCCTCTGATCAGTAACAGCCCCCTCCTTTCTTGGATGTACGGAGCGTTTGGCACTCAGGGCGCAAGTTACGCTCTCGGCGCAGCGGAGTGGACTATCGGTCTCGGTCTGGCCATCGGCGCATGGTCACCGAGGATCGCGCTGATTGCTGCCGCTGCCTCATCTCTTACCTATCTGACAACCGCCAGTCTGCTTCTAACCACTCCGGGTGGTTGGGAGGCTTCCGCTGGTGGTTTCCCAGCCATGGGCGGCGCCACCGCTTTCCTGATCAAAGATCTGGTGTTGATGGCCGGCTCGTTGGTGCTGCTCAAAAACGCGGCGCAACAACTGACGATACGCTTCAAACAGAGTGATGCGCAGCGTACAGCGGTCTAGCCGAAAACGGTCACTGGTCCACTACAATGGAAAGTGGATCAGTGATTGGAAAGGAACTCACGATCAAATACTTAGATTAATCGCCGCAATCTGGGGTGGCTGCACGTTCTCCCTAGTTGATTTCGGTTACGAAATTCTCGCGAGACCGCCGTACTTTTTTCAGGTTTACCAGCCAGTCAGACTCTGCTGCCCGGTACCCCAGAGGCAAGAGCACCACACTGCGCAGATGCCTGGCTCCCAACCCCAGAATGTCATCGACAGCCGATGGGTCGAAACCTTCCATGGGCGTCGCGTCGACTTCCTCGAATGCCGCGGCGATTAAAGCCGAGCCCAGGCCAATATAGGCCTGACGCGCAGCGGCTTGATAATTGGCCTCCTGTCCACGCTCGGCGACTATACCGAGGAGCATTTGACGGTAGTCTTCCCAACCTTGGTTGACAGTAGCGCGTACCGTGTTGGTCAGGTCGAACATCATGTTGACACGCTCAGGCGTGATGTCATCCCAGGCGGCGAACACCAGTAAATGAGAGCAGTCGGTAACCTGGGACTGGTTCCAGCTGACCGCCTTAATCTTTTCGCGAATTTGCGGGTTGGTCACCACCAGCAATTCAAATGGCTGCAGCCCGCTCGACGTCGCCGTCAGCCGTACCGCCTCCAGAATTCGTTCCAGTTTTTCAGCAGGTACTGTCTTGGACGAATCGTAACTTTTCGTCGCATAACGCCAATTCAGCAGCTCGGTTATCTTGCTCATTCTTCATATCCCACGTAGTTCAACGGTCTTCATTGAGCCCAATCCGATTTCTTCCGGATTACGCTCCGGCTTATACTGCCGATTAAAGTCAACTTGAAGGTCAAGCAAAAAATGAAGATAGGCGAGATTGCGCGACGTACAGGCCTTGCTGCTTCGGCAATACGGTACTACGAGGAGCAAGGGCTGCTGGACGCTCCCACGCGCGACATGAACAACTATCGCCATTACAGCGAATCCACCATTAAACGCTTGGAAGTCGTGATCCACGCGCAAAGACTGGGCTTTTCTCTCGATACCATTCGTAGCCTTTTCCTTCATGACGGGAGCTGCTCCAAATCCCTCACTCTGGAGCAGATCAATGTACGTCTGGAGGAGATAGAGCAAATCGAAGCCACGCTAAAAGTGCAGCGTGAGGAGTTGTTGATGCTAAAGCGAACCCTCGAAGAGAGCCTTCGCACTGGCACCGCCCCTGGAATCGCTTGCCCACGCAGCATTGAGCGATTTCGGCCTGATCGAGCCGCAGTCATGCGCAGTAAGCACATGATGGCTAGCAGCAAGTGAAGAATCGCGATACGGCGAAATCTGGAGTTCAAGAAGAAAAAGCTTCTGCACCTCGCTGCACAGGCTCCCTATATCGGGGCATTTGCTGCCTGACCAGTTGCGCCTGAACCCCCGCCACCGCATCGAGCACTCGCTGCGCCCACTGCTCATCCTGCGGGTCAACCACGACTACGCGAAAGCCGTGGTCATCCCCTTCAATACGCACACCCTCGGAATCATCCACATGCAAATCGATATCGAAGGCCGGGGGAAATTTCGACGGTGTATTGGCTAGGCCGTGCGCAGTGAGGGCGTCGTTGTGCAGAACACTGTTAACCACCCCGTCAACGCGGATGCCGTACAGCATCAGCCAACGCCTGATGTAGGAAGGCGCCCGACCGGACGAGGTGTAGACCCAGATACTGCAGCCCTGACGCCGCAGTTCGCGGGTCAGGGAACGGGTGCCGATACGCAGCGGCTCGCCCCACCAGCGATGGGCGCAGGCTGGGAGCCAGCTGCTTTCGACGGCGGAGTGATGGAGTTGGCAGGCCAGCGTGTCATCGATATCAAACGAGATACGTATGCGCGGGCGCGTGAGCGCGCGCGTGGATAAGGCTTGTACGACTCGGCTGGCGGACGTTCGGCATTTGCCCGCAAGTGTTGGATACCAACGCATCAGTGGCCTCCCTGATAGATGGGCTGCGGTGTGTCGCTCAAGAAAAACACCTTTGGATCAGGTGCCTGTTCCTCCAGGAAAGCCGCGTACTTTTTCTTGATCTTGGGCAATTCATACAACGCCTTGACGCCATGCTTGGCCGAGTTGCGGATCACCGAGGACGGGTTGAAGTAGCCCTCGGCATTTTCCAGTGTCAGCACGAACGGCGGCAAACCGGCGCGCATCAGCAGGTAGCTGACGATCAGCGAGCCGCTGCGATTGTTGCCTTCGATGAACAACTGCGGCTTGCTGAGAATGCGCACATAAACACCCGCCGCACGCTTCCAGACTGACTCACTGCGGTACGCGCTGTACCAATTGAACAAGTCCTTGATGCCACCCTCAATATTGTTGAAGAAGTGCTCTTCGGTCGCGGCCAGGTGCTGGGCGTATTCCACCCGGCGCGCCGGGTCTCGACCGCACAGCACCGTGGCGTTGATCTCCAGCATCAGGTTCAACTGATGAAGATCAAACAGGTCGACACCCCGGGCCACATAGTCGTCAATCAGCGCATAACCCTCAAGCACATTGAGCAGCACTTCGTCGGTCAAGGGGTCGCGCGGCTCGGTAAACTGCGTACTGAGCTCGGTAAAGCGGCTCTGCACTTTACGTAGAGCGCGTTCAATCGCTGACAAATCAAGACGATGCGTTACAGACATTGATATTCCCGGGAAGACGTTGGCACAGGTGCAGCCTTTATCGAATATTGATTGCTCAGCTGAATTTGCCGCTGATGTAATCCTCGGTCATTTTTTCCCGTGGGTTGCCAAACACCTGAGTGGTCGGGCCCATCTCAACCAGATAGCCGGTGCGCGTGCCCTGGGAAATATCCACCGAGAAAAACGCCGTGGTGTCGGCCACGCGGATGGCCTGCTGCATGTTGTGGGTCACCAGGGCGATGGTGTAGTCCTTCTTCAACTCCACCATCAGCTCCTCGACTCGGCGGGTAGCGATTGGGTCGAGTGCCGAACACGGCTCATCCAGCAGCAACACTTCCGGCTCGGTGGCGATAGCGCGGGCAATACACAGCCGTTGCTGCTGGCCACCGGAGAGCGACAAGCCGCTGACCTTGAGCTTGTCCTTGACCTCATCCCATAGCGCAGCGCCTTGCAGGGCGTGCTTGACGCGGTCGCCCAAGTCGCCTTTGTAGCGGTTCAGGCGCAGGCCGAAGGCGACGTTGTCGAAGATGCTCATTGAAAACGGGTTGGGCTGCTGGAACACCATGCCGATGTAGCGGCGTACCACCACTGGGTCGACGCCCTTGCCATACACATCCTGGCCGAGGAAGTGCACGTGGCCCTCGAAGCGAAAGCCTTTCACCAGATCATTCATGCGGTTGAGGCTGCGCAGCACCGTACTTTTGCCGCAGCCCGAAGGACCGATGAAACCGGTGATCTTGTTTTTTTCAATCGGCACATGGCTGTCACGCACCGCCATGAAGTTGCCGTAAAAGATCCGGTCCAGCTTGCAGTCCATGACCACAGGCGCCTGGGTGACAAACGGAGCGGCTATTTGCGCAGTTGATACGTTCAAAATTCAGATGCTCCCGTTCTTAATACTTGGGCTTGCCGAAGATACGGCTGACGATATTGACGACCAGCACGATCATCACCAACACCAACGAGGCCGCCCAGGCGAGCTCAAGCTGGTTGTCGAAAGGCATGCCGGAGAAGTTGTAGATCAGCACGGCCAGGGAGGCTGTCGGGTTCATGACCGCTAGGTCGCCGTCGTGGTAGATCCAGTAGTTGCTGAACAGCGCGGTAAACAACAGCGGCGCGGTTTCTCCCGCAGCACGTGCCACGGCGAGCATCACGCCCGTGAGGATCGCCGGCAGGCCGGTGGGCAAGATGATTTTCCAGATAACCTGCGAACGGGTGCAGCCCATGCCGTACGCGGCGTCCTTCATGACCTTGGGCACCATGCGCATCGACTCTTCAGCGGTCAGCACGACAATCGGCAGCATCAGTACCGCGAGGGCCACGCCGCCCGCGGGTGCCGAGTAGGTACCGGTGGTCATCACCACCAGCGCATAGGCAAACACCCCGGCCAGGATCGACGGCAGGCCCGTGAGCATCTTGGCGGCAAAGCGTGCGGTGTTCGCCAGTTTGCTGTCCGGCCCCAGTTCGGCCAGGAAGATGGCGGCCATGATGCCGACCGGCACCGCGATGGCGGCAGCGATACCGACCATCACAAAGGTGCCTGCCATCGCGTTGCCGAAACCGCCGCCGGTCTCGAAGCCGGTGGGCGGCAGTTCGGTGAACACCTCCAGGCTCAGGCGTGCGCCGCCACGGGTGATCAGCATGTAGAGCACGGAAATCAGCGGCACGCTGGCGAGCAGCGCGCCGAGCCAGACCAGCGTGGTCAATACCAGGCTGCGCAACGCGCGCCCTTCGAACTTGCGCTGCAGGCTCGGCACCGCGCTGACTGGGGACGTGAGGTTAGTCATTGTTTAGTACCCCGCTGGGCGTAGAGCATGATCATGGAGCCAAGGACGTTCACCAGCAGCGTGATGAACATCAGCACGAGAGCCGCGTACATCAACACTTCGATCTCGTTGGGTCCGGCTTCGGGGAAGTTCAGCGCTAACAAGGCAGCCAAAGTATTGGCCGGTGCGAACAGCGAAAGCGAAATGTTGTTCGCGTTGCCCACCAACATCGCCAGGGCCATGGTTTCACCCAGGGCGCGACCCAGGCCAAGCACCAGGGAACCAAAAATGCCGGTGGCGGCGGATGGCACCATCACCTTGAGAATCGCTTCCCAGTGAGTGGTGCCCATGCCGTAGGCGGCCTGCTTGGTTTTCATCGGCACGCTGGTCAGCGCGTCCTGGGAAACGGCGGCAATCGTCGGCAGAATCATGATCGCCAGCACCAGCGCCGCCGGAAGCAGCCCCGGGCCACTCAAGGAGGTGCCAAAAAACGGTATCCAACCCAACTCGCTGTTCAACCAGGTGGTCAGTGGCCGAATTGCCGGAATCACTACGTAGATGCCCCACAGGCCATACACCACGCTTGGGATGGCCGCGAGCAATTCGACGATGGTACGAAATACGGCCGCCAGCTTCGCCGGCAGGAAATCCTGGGTCAGGAAAATCGCCATGCTGACGCCGAAAACGCCGGCAATCAGCAGCGCAATAAAGGCGCTGTAGAGCGTGCCCCAAATGGCCGGCAAAATGCCGTACTTGCCTTGGTTAACGTCCCAGACACTGCCAAAAAGCACGTCGAACCCGTGCTTCTCCATACCCGGAAGGGCCTTGCGTCCCACCTCGAAGACCAAGGCGACGACCAACGCCAGAATCAGTACCACCCCAATTCGCGCAAGCGCCCGGAAGGTGCGATCAACCAGGAAATCCTTTGTGGAGGGCGGTTGGCAGGCAGAATCCGGGTTAACCGGTACGACGAAAGGTTTGATCATTGGCTAATTCCGGAACAAGGGGGGAAACGCTCCCGGCATGGCTGGCAGCACACACCGGGAACGGCTTCACAGGTGTTACTGGATGTTGGCGGACGCTTTGCGCACCTGATCGACGACCGATTGCGGCAGCGGGATATACCCCATCGAGTCAGCGATTTTCTGCCCCTCGGTCAGGCTGTACTCGACCATTTCGCGCATGGCCTTGGCCTTGGCCGGGTTACCGTTGTCCTTGCGGAAGATCATCCAGGTGTAGGAAGTGATCGGATAGGACTTGGCACCGTCCGGGTCCGGCAACCAGGCCACCAGGCTTTCCGGCATTTTCACCGCCGCCAGGGCCTCGGCACCGCTCTCGGCGTTCGGCACCACATACTGGCCGGCCTTGTTCTGCAACTGGGCAAAGTCAACCTTGGCCAGTTTGGCGAAGCCGTATTCGATGTAGCCAATAGCGCCCGGAGTCTGACGCACGGTGGCGGTCACGCCATCGTTCTTGGGCGACTTGATGAACTTGTCGCTGGCCGGCCAATTGACGGTATTGCCCTCCCCCAGCGCCTGTTTGAACTCAGGGTTGATGGTCGCCAGGTGCTTGGTGAATACCGCCGTGGTGCCGCTGGAATCTGCACGCACCACCACGGTGATCGGCGTGTCGGTCAGCTTCAGGTCCGGGTTGGCGGCAACGATCTGTGGGTCGTTCCACCGGGTGATCTTGCCCAGGAAGATATTGGAGTAAACATCGCGTGGCAGCTTGAGCCCCTTGGGATTGCCCGGCAGGTTATACGCCAGCACGATTTCCCCCGCGGTCATCGGCAGCAACTGCACGCCTTCGGCCACCTTGGCGATGTCTTCGTCTTTCATGGCCGAGTCACTGGCGGCGAAATCGACGGTTTTATTCAGGAAGTCCTGCACACCTGCGCCGCTGCCCTTGGATTGATAATCCACCGTGACGCCAGCGGTCTTCTTGCTGAAATCCTTGAACCAGGTGAGGTAGATCGGTGCAGGGAAGCTGGCGCCGGAACCGGTGAGGCGCACGCTTTCGGCGGCAAATGTCACGGAGGAGGCACACAGAGAAACCGTAACGGCCAGTGCTGCAGACTTCATCAAGCTTTTCATTAAAGGAACTCGTTGTGGTGACGGGCTCCCGAACTGTGCAGCAGGGTTGTTACATTTTTATGAAAATTGAGTGGCAAACCGCGGTTTTGTCCCTATTTGCCACTACAGCCAAGTATTTCCAGGCGTTTGGTTAGTAACAAAATGCGTCTAGAGTGCTGCCATCCGCTGTGGCGAGGAAGCTTACTTGGGTAGGCTGCCAATCAGCTCACTGATTGCCTGGGCATTGATCGGCTGGCTCAAATAGAACCCCTGCGCTTCATCACACTGCACATCCTTCAATGCGTTGAGCTGATCGTCGGTTTCCACGCCTTCGGCGGTCACCGTCAGCGACAGCGCCCGCCCCAGGCCGACGATCGCCTGGATGATCGAATGATCGCCGCCGCTGGCCGTCAAGCCATCGACAAAGCTGCGGTCGATCTTCAAGCCGTCGAACGGGAATGAGCGCAGGTAACTCAGGGACGAATAGCCGGTACCGAAGTCATCCATCAGCAAGCGTACGCCCAACTCCTTGAGGTTTTGCATGATGCCGAGGGCGACCTTCTCGTCGTTGAGCATCACACTTTCGGTCAACTCCAGTTCCAGCCGTGCCGGGTTCAGGCCGGTGTCGGCCAGCACCGACTTGACCCGCGCCACCAGGTGCCCGCGCTGGAATTCGGTGGGCGACAGGTTGACGGAAATCATCATGTCTTCAGGCCAATGCGTGGCCGCTTTGCACGCCGTGTGCAAGACCCAATGACTCAGCGGCAGGATCAGCCCGGTTTCCTCGGCAATCGGGATAAACACCTCCGGCCCCAGCAACCCACGCTGCGGATGCTCCCAGCGCACCAGCGCCTCGGCGCCGGCCAGGCGCGTGCCTTCAATGCGATAGCGCGGCTGGAAATCCAGGCGCAGTTCCTCGTTCTTGATCGCGTGGCGCAGGTCGCTTTCAAGTTGGCGCCGCTCAATGATGCGCGCGTTCATGTCGCCGGCATAAAAGCGCCAGGTATTGCGGCCGCCGTCCTTGGCGTCGTAGAGAGCAATGTCGGCGTAGCGCAGCAGCTCTTCAGCGAGGATGGCATCGGCCGGAGCCATGGCAATACCGATGCTCGCGCTGATAAACACCTCGTGCTCGGCGATGGAGAACGGCAACTCGATACAGTCGATCAAGCGCCTGCACAACGTCTCCACCTCCGAGGGAGAGCTCATGTTCGCCACCACCAGCACAAACTCATCCCCGCCAATGCGCGCGACCAGGTCGTCGCCCCGCAGGCAGCCTTGCAAGCGACGGGACACTTCGTTGAGCACCTGATCACCCGCCGCGTGCCCCAGCAGGTCATTGACCGGCTTGAAGCGGTCAAGATCGACGCTGAGCATTACCAACGGGCGCTCCAGAGTCGGTGAGGCCTTGAGTTTGCCTTCGAGGAACTCTTGCATACGCGTGCGGTTGGCCAGCCCGGTCAAGGCGTCGTGCTGCGACAGGTATTCAATGCGCCGCCGGGATTCGACTTCTTCAGTAATGTCGCTGGCGGTGCCTCGATAGCCCTGCCCGGGTATCTCACGTACCGACAGCCGACAGATGCGTGCCTGGCCGTCGCCTGCCAGGTAATTGCATTGCACGGTCGCATGGGTGCGATGGGCATGCTCCTTGAACCAGATAGACAACGGGCCTTGCTCGGACGTCAGCACCTCATCCACCGTACACCCCAGGCACTGCGCCCGGGCGAGACCGGTGATTGCCTCAAAGCGCTCCGACAGGTAGGTGAAACGCAGTTCGGCATCGACCTCCCAGATCCAGTCAGACGCGGCCTCGGCCACATCGCGAAAGCGCGCTTCACTGATCGCCAAGGCCGCACGGCTGGCTTGCAAGGTGGCGTAGTGGCTGTCCATGAGCCGCGCCGCCGCAAGGGTCCGACGTTGAATGACCCAGGTCATCAGGCCAAACAGCAAACCGGCGACCGCGACCAGCGGCACCACCAGGACCAATAGTTGACGGCCCGGGTCGTCTGAGGTCCATTGCACAACCCCTGCGTTGTCAGGCAGCTCCAAGGTCGGTGCGTTTGTCGGCCGCACGCCTGCCGGTGCTACGCGTAGACCCTCCACGCCAAAACTGCGGCCCAGTGCGTCCAATCGTGCAGGCTCCAGCTTGGAAACGAAGAGCAGCACCGACGCTGGCCCGCTATCGGCCTTCACGTTCGGGTCGGTGCCCGGGGTCAGCGCAGCGGCTGCCAGCACCGCAGGTACGCCATTGACGTTGACCAATCGGCTGAGGGACTTGCCGTCAACGGCGGCTTTTCGGGCCTGGGCCAGCAGCGCATCGATCGATGAATGCAGCCAATCCTGCGCCGCGACAGACTGCAATTGCCCATCAATCACCGCGTACACCGTACGCCCGGCGGGATCCACGACAAACACCCCCTGGAACCCCAGGTCGGTAAATAACGTAGAGCCGATGTTTTGCCGGACGAAAGCCCATTCCACATCGATTGTCTGGTGGAGATGCTGGTAGGCATCGCCCCAGAACGCGTAGTCCTTGACCGCAGAAGCCGCGGCCTTTTCATCCGACATCAAGGCGTTGTCGATGTCGAGCCGGGCGTGTTTACCGGCATCAACGTTGAGGTGGTGTGCAATGGAGATCAACAACACCCCCACCAATAGAAACATCGCTAACAACAATGCCGACCAGGCGAGCAAGGCTGCCCGTGCTGCCGCGAGGCTGGAGGCGCTTACCTGCGCAAGAGGCTTGGGACCAAGGCTGAGCGTTTCCATCGTGCTCCAGGTGCATGGGCAAGCTAAATACCCGCGTGAAAATCACACTGCGCACTTGCGGGTGCGCGATTGCTTGCTATTAGAAGATAGACACTTTTTCAAAAGACCTGAGTTTTCCTGAAAAAACACCCTGTAACAGACCGCAGAGAGTGAAGGTCCGGCGCACTGTGTGATCCGGCGCTACCTTCAGCGCCGGACTGTTTTCGGGTCAAATTCCCCTTCAATGGCTGCTCATGCCGGCCATGTGCATCATCCCGCGTAAACCACTGGCGACGATGCCTAGAGCGAGCACACTGGCGAACCAAATTGCGATCAACCAGAACACCCGGTGGTACCAGCGCCCGGCAGGCAGCGGTTGTTCAGTCTTAGTGGTAGCCATCGCCAATCCTCACTTTGCCGCGGAACACGTAGTAGCTCCAGCAGGTGTACATCAGGATGATCGGCAGGATGAACAGCGTGCCGACCAGGATGAACAACTGGCTCGAAGGCGGCGATGCAGCGTCCCACAGGCTGATGGACGGCGGCACGATGTTCGGCCAGATGCTGAAGGCCAGGCCGATATACCCCAGGAATACCAGAACCAGGGTGAACACGAACGGCCAGTGCGAGTGGTGTTGACGCAAAGTCTTCAACAGCCCCACCAGTGCCAGTGCGCCCAGCAGCAGCAGGCCGCCAAACACCACAATGTGCACCTGGGCAAACCAGCGCAGGGCGATTTCCGGGTGCAGCCACGGCGTCCACACACACAGCACCGCCACCACCGCCATCAGCGCGAACGCCAGGTAACGGCTGAACAGGCGCATGCGTGATTCGAGCATGCCTTCAGTCTTGACCAGCAACCAGGTGCTGCCCAGCAACGCATAGGCCACCACCAACCCGACCCCGCAGAACAGCGGGAACGGCGACAGCCAGTCGAGGGTGCCACCGGCAAACTGGCGATTCACCACCGGGATACCGGCAATGTAGGTGCCGATCACCACGCCCTGGCAGAGGGTCGCCAGGAACGAGCCGCCGATAAACGCCATGTCCCAGATATGCCGCTTCTGCGGGCTGGCCTTGAAGCGAAACTCAAACGCCACACCACGAAAGATCAGCCCGGCCAGCATGAAAATCAGCGGCAGGTACAACGCCTCCAGGATCACCGAATACGCCAGCGGAAACGCGCCATACAACGCCGCGCCGCCGAGCACCAGCCAGGTCTCGTTGCCGTCCCACACCGGCGCCACGGTGTTCATCATCACGTCGCGCTCCTGCTCGTCCGGAATTAGTAGAAACAGGATGCCCAAACCCAAATCGAAGCCATCCATGATCACGTACATCATCACCCCGAAGGCAATGATCACGCCCCAGATCAACGACAGGTCTATACCTACAATGCCCATGTGCAATCCCCTTGATCAGTTGGTGTGGTCGCCGGACGCGAGCGTCTCGGTGACGGCGGACAGGGGGCGGCGTGGTGTGCGCTCCTGGCCGGGGCCGCCTTGTGGCGGATGGTCGTGATGGGGCTGCGGGCCTTTGCGCACCAGCTTCATCATGTAGCCGATACCCACGGCAAATACCGAGAAGTAGATCAGCACAAACAATGCCAGGGAGATGCTCAGTTGCGTGACGCTATGATTGGACGCCGCGTCGGCGGTGCGCATCAGCCCGTAGACCACCCACGGCTGGCGCCCTACTTCGGTGGTGATCCAGCCGGCCAGCATGGCGATCAGCCCGGTCGGCCCCATGAACAACACCAGGCGCAGGAACAGGCGATTGCGATACAGCGCGCCGTTACGACGCAAGGCGAAGCCCAGCAAGCCAGTAAGGATCATCAACATGCCCAGCCCGGCCATGATGCGGAAGCTGAAAAAGATGATGGTCGAGTTCGGCCGATCTTCTTTGGGGAAGCTCTTGAGCGCCGGGATCTGTTTGTCCAGGCTGTGGGTGAGGATCAGGCTGCCCAGGTACGGCACTTCAATTGCAAAGCGGGTCTTCTCGGCCTGCATGTCCGGGATGCCAAACAACACCAGCGGCGTCGCGCCATCGCCGACGTTTTCCCAGTGCCCTTCAATCGCGGCAATTTTCGCCGGCTGGTGCTCCAGGGTATTAAGACCATGGGCATCACCCACGATTGCCTGGATCGGCGCCACGATCAGCGCCATCCACATCGCCATCGAGAGCATTTTGCGCACCGCCGGGGTGTCGTTTTTGCGCAGCAGGTGCCAGGCCGCCGATGAGCCGACAAAGAACGCAGTGGCAACGAACGCGGCAATCGCCATGTGCGCCAGGCGGAACGGGAATGACGGGTTGAACACGATAGCGAACCAGTCCAGCGGCATCACCCGGCCATCGACGATGGAGAAGCCTTGGGGCGTTTGCATCCAGCTGTTGGACGCCAGGATCCAGAACGTCGAGATCAACGTACCGATGGCGACCATCACTGTGGAAAAGAAGTGCAAACCCCGCCCTACCCGGTTCCAGCCAAACAGCATCACTCCGAGGAAACCCGCTTCCAGGAAGAACGCCGTCAGCACCTCATAGGTGAGCAACGGCCCGGTAATGCTGCCAGCAAAGTCCGAGAAGCGACTCCAGTTGGTGCCGAACTCGTAGGCCATGACCAGGCCCGAGACCACGCCCATGCCGAAGTTGACGGCGAAGATCTTCGACCAGAAGTGATACAGGTCCTTGTAGACCGCGTTGTTGGTTTTCAGCCACAAGCCTTCGAGCACCGCCAGGAAACTGGCCAGGCCGATGGTGATAGCGGGGAAAATAATGTGAAACGAGACCGTGAAGGCGAATTGAATTCGCGCAAGGTCCAGCGCCTCGAGATTTAACATGGCAATACCCTTATGGAAACTTGATGCGCACGCGCACCCAGCCCGGCGAGCCTCAGGCCTCGTGGCCTGCGGCAAACGGATGTGCAGTGATCAGGAAAACCCAGGGCGCCGTACTGGCCGCCCCGGTACGGCTCAAGCGCCGTGGGACTGGATCAGGTTGCTGGCCGGCGCGGGTTCAAGCCGTATGGCGATGAACTTCGACGTCGGGGTAAAGGTGCGGTCGCCATAGCTTTCCAGCGGCACCAACGGGTTGGTTTCGGGGTAATAGGCGGCGGCCTGCCCGGCGGGAATGTCATAGGCGATCAAGGTGAAGCCGCTGACCCGACGCTCACGGCCATCGCCCCACAGCGAGACCATGTCGACTTTCTGCCCCGGCTCGTAGCCCAGCTTGCGGATGTCCTGTTCATTGACGAACACCACATCGCGCATGCCATAGACGCCGCGATAACGGTCATCGAGCCCGTACAGGGTGGTGTTGTACTGGTCGTGGGAACGCATGGTCTGCAGGATCAGCTCCGGCTTGACGTCTAGGTTGCGCACGCCTTCGCTGACCAGGTGCGCCGGCAACACGCTGGAGACAAACTGGGCTTTGCCGGTGTCGGTTTTCCAGATGCGTCGCGCTGCGTCGTTGCCCAGGTGGAAACCGCCCGGGTGCAGCAGTTTGGTGTTGAAGTCCTTGAAGCCGGGAATGGTGTCGGCAATCAAGTCGCGGATGCGGCCGTAGTCAGCCACCGTCCACAGCCAGTCAATCGGGCGCTTGCCCAGGGTGGCGTTGGCGATCCCGGCAATGATCGCCGGTTCCGAACGCATCAGCGGCGACTTGGGTTTCAGTTGGCCGTGGGAGATATGCACCATGCTGAAGGTGTCTTCCACCGTCACGCCTTGCGGGCCTTCTGCCTGGATGTCGATATCGGTACGGCCCAGGCACGGCAGGATCAAGGCTTCGCGACCGGTGACCAAATGGCTGCGGTTGAGCTTGGTGGCGATGTGCACGGTCAGGTCGCACTTACGCAGCGCCGCATGGGTGCGCGGAGTGTCCGGCGTGGCTTGGGCGAAGTTGCCACCCAGGCCAATGAAAACCTTGGCACGCCCTTCTTCCATGGCCGCAATCGCCATGACTGTGTTGTGGCCATGGCGGCGAGGCACCTTGAAGTCAAAGCGTGCTTCCAATGCGTTGATCAACTCCGGCGGCGCCAGTTCGTTGATGCCCATGGTGCGGTCGCCTTGCACGTTGCTATGGCCGCGCACGGGCGACAGCCCCGCCCCTGGCCGGCCGATGTTGCCGCGCAACAGTTGCACGTTGATGATTTCCTGCACGGTCAGCACCGAATGCGTGTGCTGGGTCACGCCCATCGCCCAGCACATGATCACCCGCTTGGCGCGTCGGTACATGCGTGCGGCCAGCTCGATATCCTCAAGGCTCAGGCCCGATTGCTCGACAATATGCTCCCACGAGGTGGCGTCCACTTGCGCCAGGTAACGCTCCAGGCCCGAGGTGTGCTGGGCGATGAAAGCGCGGTCGAATACTGCCTCGCCATCGTTCTCCAGGGCTTCACGTTCCCATTTGAGCAGGAACTTAGCGATGCCGCGAAAAGCCGCCATGTCGCCGCCCAAGGCCGGGCGAAAGTACGCCGACGAGGTGGGTTCGGAACCGTTGGTAAGCATCTCCAGGGGATGCTGCGGGTGTTGGAAACGCTCCAGCCCACGCTCTTTGAGCGGGTTGAAACAAATCACCTGGGCACCGCGCTTCACCGCCTCGCGCAGCGGTTCGAGCATACGTGGGTGGTTGGTGCCGGGGTTCTGGCCGATGACGAAAATCGCGTCGGCCTCCTCCAGGTCATCGAAGGTCACCGTGCCTTTGCCCACGCCGACGCTGTCGTCCATGCCCAGGCCGCTGGCTTCGTGGCACATGTTCGAACAGTCGGGAAAGTTGTTGGTGCCGTAGGCGCGAACGAACAACTGGTACAGATAAGCCGCTTCGTTACTGGCGCGGCCCGAGGTATAGAACTCGGCCTGGTCCGGCGATTCCAGTTCGTTGAGGTGCTTGGCGATCAGCGCAAAGGCGTCATCCCAAGAGATTTCGACATAACGGTCCAGGGAATCGTCATAGCGCATCGGGTGTGTCAAGCGGCCCTGGTATTCGAGCCAATAGTCACTTTGCGCTGCCAGCGACGACACCGTGTATTTGTTGAAGAACGCCGGGTTGACCAGGCGCCCGGTGGCTTCCCAGTTGACCGCCTTGGCGCCGTTCTCGCAGAACTTGACCATGCCGCTTTCCGGCGATTCGCCCCAGGCGCAACCGGGGCAGTCGAAACCGCCGTTCTGGTTGGTCTTGAGCATCGCGCGGATGTTCTTGAGCGCGTTTTCACTGCCCAGCCAGTTTTTCGTCACCGCGATCAGCGCCCCCCAACCGGCGGCCGCCCCCTTGTACGGTTTATAACGCTCAACTTCGCTCATGATGCTTCTCCAGGACTTCACGCATAGGCAGCGCCTAACTTAAAGCCTTTATTGATGGTTATTTTCAGGCATTGCAGAACGCAAACAGTGTTTGCACCGATCTTTCCACGGTCTCGAAATCGGTTTACATATTCAGGCTAGGCCCTACAAAAACATCTGTCTAATCACAAATAATGACCACGCCATCGATAACATCGATCACCATTAAAGTCGTTATTTTTCATAGTGATACGAACTTAAAAAGTCCAAATAAAATCGCTATAGATTTCATCGATCACTCAGTTGCTAATAGTGATTAGACGCCCTTCAAAAACAAATTTAGGCTTGAATCAAATAAGGCTCTCATCTCTGTCGAGCGCTCAAAAACAACGCCATGGCTACGCTTTTATTGAGTCGCAGCCGGAGGTTTCCATGACCGATAAAATCCTGATGGATAGTTTTTCTCGCCGGGTCGACTACCTCAGAATGTCGGTGACCGACCGCTGCGATTTCCGTTGTGTGTATTGCATGGCCGAAGACATGCAGTTCCTGCCACGCCAGCGCATCCTCACGCTGGAGGAGCTGTATCAACTGGCTGAAACTTTCGTCACCCTGGGCACTCGCAAAATCCGCCTGACCGGCGGCGAGCCGCTGATTCGCCCGGGTGTGGTTGACCTGTGCCAGCGCATCGCCGCCCTCCCCGGCCTGCGCGAGCTGTGCATGACCACCAACGGCTCACAGCTGGGCAAGCTCGCCGTTCCTTTGTTCGAGGCCGGCCTCAAGCGCCTGAATATCAGCCTCGACAGCCTCGACCCCAAGCGCTTTCGCGAACTGACGCGCACCGGCGATTTGGCCAAGGTCATCGCCGGTATCGACGCCGCGAACGCCGCAGGTTTTCAACGCACCAAACTCAATTGCGTGGTGATGAAGGGCCGTAACGATCACGAGATCAACGACCTGGTGGCATTCGCCATCGAGCGCGGCGTGGATATTTCCTTTATCGAAGAAATGCCCCTGGGCGTGATCAGTGAACACAGCCGTGCCGAGGCGTTCTACTCCAGCGCGCAAGTGCGCGAGCGGATCGCCGAACGCTACACCCTGATCGACTCGGCCGAATCGACCCAGGGCCCTTCGCGCTACTGGCGCCTGGCCGAAGCGCCACATATCCGCCTGGGCTTTATTTCCCCCCACAGCCACAACTTCTGCGGCACCTGCAACCGCGTGCGGCTGACCGTTGAAGGCCGCTTGCTGCTGTGCCTGGGCGACGAGCATTCGGTCGACCTCAAGGAGGTGCTGCGCCGTTATCCGGGAGAGCCGCAACGGCTGGAGCACGCCATCCTCGAGTCGATGAAGATCAAGCCGTACCGACACAACTTCGAGCTCAACGATGACGTGCAGGTGGTGCGCTTCATGAACATGACCGGCGGCTAGCTGGCCGGTTTTTCTTTCTTTGTACTCAGTTAATCCGAGGTGCCCCATGCGCGAACACTCGCCTACCCTGACCCATCTGGACGCCGCAGGCCGGGCCAGCATGGTCGACGTCACCGACAAAGCCGCCACCACCCGCGAAGCCCAGGCCCAGGCTTGGGTGCGCATGCTGCCGAGCACCTTGCAACGGATCCAGGCCAACGGCCATCCCAAGGGCGATGTGTTTGCCGTGGCACGTATCGCCGGGATCATGGCCGCGAAGAAAACCCATGAGCTGATCCCGCTGTGCCACCCGCTGATGCTCAGTTCGATCCACCTCGAACTGCGCGCCGTCGAGCCTGACAGTGTGCAGATCCTCAGCACCTGCCGGCTCAACGGCCAGACCGGCGTCGAGCTCGAAGCCCTGACCGCCGCCAGCGTGGCAGCCTTGACGATCTATGACATGTGCAAGGCCGTGGATCGGGGCATGGTCATCGACCGGATCCAGTTGCTGAAAAAACACGGCGGCAAGTCAGGCACCTTCATTGCAGGAGACGCCCAATGATTCTGATCAACTACTTTGCGCGCTACCGGGAACAGCTGGGCATCGGCGGCGAAAAGCTCGCGCTGGATGAGTCTTTGCGCACCATTGCGCACGTCAGGCAATTGCTGTGCGCACGCGGTGAGACCTGGCAGCAGGTGCTGGGTGAAACCAGCCTGATGTGTGCACTGAACCAGGAACTCTGCACACCGGACGCGCCGATCGAAGACTTCGACGAAATTGCCTTCTTCCCCCAAGTGACCGGAGGTTGACCCATGCCGGTTCAGGTGCAGACCGAGTTGTTCGACCTGGGTGAACTGACCCGCAGCGTCCACGCCGAAGACCCCGGCGTTGGCGCCGTGGCCACGTTCGTGGGCTATGTACGCGATATCAACCAAGACGATCAGGTCAGCGAGTTGTTCCTTGAGCATTACCCGGGCATGACCGAGCGCGCATTGCAGCTGATCGTTGATCAGGCCCATGGGCGCTGGCCGTTGCAGCGAGTAAGCATCGTTCATCGTGTCGGGGCGTTGAAAGTGGGTGAGCCCATCGTCTTCGTCGGCGTCGCCAGTCAACATCGCCAGGTGGCTTTTGACGCGTGCGCGTTCCTGATGGACTACCTAAAGACTCGGGCGCCGTTCTGGAAGCGGGAGCAGACTGCTGCCGGTGCGCGTTGGGTGGAGGGAAGGGAAAGTGACCGGCTGGCGCAGGAGCGCTGGGCACTTTAAGAATGTGGGAGCCGGCTCCCACATTTGATCCTTGATCAGAACAACTCAGAGAACGGTATAAACCGCGCCGTATCACCGGCCCGCAACGTACCGCCCTCAAGAATCTCCACCAACCCATCCGCCCACGACGCACCCAGCATCACTCCGGAACTCTGGTTCGGATACAGCACCGCTCTGCCCGCCTCGATCCTGGCCCGCAGGTACTCGCGGCGACTGCCGGCCCTGGGCCAGTCAAACCCCACACTCACCGCAAAGCTCATCGGCGTGACGTCATCGACGCCCTGGATACGCAGCAGATAAGCCCGTGCCAGCAAGCCGAAGGTCACCAGCGCCGAGGCCGGGTTGCCGGGCAGGCCAATCACTGGCACACGGCCAAACAAGCCGACGGTCAGGGGTTTGCCCGGTTTGATCGCAAGCTTCCAGAACAACGGCTTGCCGCCTTCACGCAGTACCTGGCCGAGGCAGTCGGCATCGCCGGCCGATACGCCGCCAGTGGTAAGGATCAGGTCAGCGGCGTGCTGCAACTGCTCCAGCTTGAGCCGAGTCAGTTGCGGCTGGTCGGGAAGAATGCCGCCGTCGATGACCTCACAGCCCAGTGCACCCAGCCAATGGCTGAGCAAGGTGTGATTGCTGTTGTAGATGCAGCCAGGCTTGAGTGGCGTGCCCGGCTCGGCCAGTTCATCGCCGGTGGACAGCAGCACCACCCGTGGCCGGCGTACCACCGACACATGGGTGCAGCCCTGGGCCGCTGCAACGGCCAACTCGAAAGGGCCGAGTCGCTTGCCGGCCTGCAGTAATACCTCACCGGCACGGTTTTCCTGGCCTTGGGCGCGGATATTCTGGCCCTCGCGCAACGGCTGGGCGAAGCGCACGCGCGCATCGTCCAGCACCTCGGTGTTCTCCTGCATCTCGACGCAATTGGCGCCGTCCGGCACCGGTGCGCCGGTGAAGATGCGCGCACAGGTGCCGGGCAGCAGGGGCCCAGGTGCTTGACCGGCGAAGATCTGTTGCGACACCCACAATGGCTGGCCCTGCCAACCCGTGAGGTTCAGGGCATAGCCGTCCATGGCACTGTTTGGCCAGGGCGGCAGGTCCAGGGTCGCCACCAGGTCATTGGCCAGCACCCGTTGCCGGGCATCGCTGAGCAACACCGACTCGCTGTCTTGCAGGCGGTGTTCCAGGGCCAGGGCCAGCAACGCAGCAACGGCCTCCTCCACCGTCATCAGCGCTGCGCCGCTCATCCTCGCGTGCCGCAGAGTGCCACCGGCTTGAGGTGCGGCACGAAGTTACACGGGCGGTGGCGCGCATCGAGCTGCTCGGCGAGGATGCCTTCCCAGGCAGTGCGGCAAGCACCGGTCGAGCCCGGCAGGCAGCATACCAGCGTGCCGTTGGCCAGGCCGGCCAAGGCGCGGCTCTGCACCGTGGACGTGCCGATATCAAGAATCGAGATGGCACGGAACAGCTCACCGAAACCATCAATATGCTTGTCCAGCAAACAGCCCACCGCCTCGGGGGTGCTGTCGCGACCAGTAAAACCCGTACCGCCAGTGATCAATACCACTTGCACACGCTCATCGGCGATCCAGGTCGCCACCTGGGCGCGGATTTTGTACAAGTCATCCTTGAGCAGGTTGCGCTCCACCAGGCTGTGCCCGGCTTCCAACAGGCGGCTGACCAGCAATTGCCCGGAGGTGTCATTGGCGTATTCGCGGGTATCGCTGACCGTCAACACGGCAATATTCAAGGGTACAAACAATGCATCCGACGTGACGCTCATGTCATTCTCCGGCAGGCGATTATCAAAACAATGGCCTGAGGCTAAAGCGCTGAAACGATGGCTGTCTAATCGTTACGGCTGACCGGGTTATCGAGCGTCTCTATCACGGTTTTTCCTGCCGGCCTTGCGCTGGCTATCGAGTGCATCAATCACTCCGTCGATACAGGTGATTGGACGTGCCTGGCGTTACAATGAGATCGTCTGCTCATTCATTCGCCGGGGTGCGCGGGTTCCCAGCGCCTTGCGCCCTCAACGGCTTTTCACTTATTCCCAGGCAGGTGCCTTAATGGACATAAAGCAACTTAAATTCCTGATCGCGCTGGAGCAGACCCGGCACTTCGGCCAGGCTGCCGCACGCTGCCACATCACCCAGCCAACCCTGTCGATGCGCCTGCGCAACCTGGAAGATGAGCTGGGCCTGGAGCTGGTCACCCGCGGCCAGCGCTTCGAAGGTTTCACCCAGGCCGGTGAGCGCGTGCTGGCCTGGGCCCGGACCCTGCTCGCCGCCCATGACGGCTTGTTTGCCGAGGCTGCTGCCTGCCGCGGCCAACTGGTCGGTAACCTGCGCCTGGGCCTGGTGCCCCTGAGCGGGTTCAATCCGATCAGCTACATCCAGGGCTTGTCCCACACCTTCCCGGAGCTTAAGTTCAGCCTGACGTCCACGAGCTCGGACAAGATCATCGAAGCCTTGGGTACCAATCAACTGGACTTGGGCGTGTGTTACCTGGACCACGTAAACCCCAACTACCTGGAGTTTTTCGAACTGGGCGAGACCCGCGTCGGCCTGCTGTACGATACCCGCCACTTCCATTTCGAAGGCACGCAAATGAGCTGGGAAGACGCCGCCGAATTGCCCCTGGGGATGATCAGCAATGGCATGCACTACCGAAAATCCATCGACCTGAGCTTTCGCAGCCGCGGGCTCGACCCGCAGCCGATTCTCGAAAGCGATTCCACCTATCAGTTGTTCCAGGCGATCCACGAAGGGTTCTGCTGCGCAATCATGCCCCTGGACAGTGGCCTGGAAAGCCCGATCGAAAACCTGGCGTTCATCAACCTGCCGGACGCCAGCGTACTCGCACCGCTGGGCATGGTGATGCGCAAGACCGAACCGCGCTCGGCCATTGCCGAGAAGTGTTTTGCCGAGGCCAGGAAGTTGTTCGCGGTCAAGAGCGCGGTCTGACGCGCAAAAAAAAGGCGCTCCGTAGAGCGCCTTCTTACCGCCGATTGCGTTACTGCACACTGACCTGACGCAGGTCAGGCTTCGCCTCGCCACCAATCATGATGCGTTTGGGCTTGGCCTCTTCAGGCACCTGACGCAGCAAGTCGATGCTCAGCAAACCATTGGTCAAGGCTGCGCCACGCACTTCAATATGGTCCGCCAAGCGGAACGACAACCGGAACGCGCGTTGGGCAATGCCCTGGTGCAGGTAAGCGACCTTATCGTCGGTTTCGCGTTTTCCGCCGGAAACCGTCAACACGCCCCTTTCGACCTGGATATCCAGATCCTCCTCGGTCAGGCCAGCGACTGCGATGACAATGCGGTACGCGTCATCACCGTGCTTTTCCACGTTATGAGGTGGATAGGAATTCGGAGCCTCGCTGCGAAGCGCCGACTCGAACAGGTCATTGAAGCGATCAAAACCCACCGATTGACGGAACAGTGGGGCCAACGAAAGGGTAGTAGCCATTTTAAAATCTCCTGAGTTTCTCCAAGTGATTTAGTACGCGACCCGAGTTCGGCATCACGTGATCAAAAATTGATGGACGCGGAAAAGGAATTCAAGAGGGATGCACAAAAATTTTATCTTGCGTAAATGGCTATCGCAGAAAACCGCAATGACAGCGCGTGTGCTCTAATCTGAAAGCCAGGCGTGCTTTAACCCGTGAGCGCCTGAGACAGCCCTTGAGGTACACAAAAATGAACATGACATTCCCTGCCCTGGCATTGGGCATCCTGATTTCCCAAGGGGCCTTGGCCGCCGGAGATGGCACTGCCGCGCTGGGAGGCGGTGTCGGCGGCGCGTTGGGCAATGTGGTAGGCCAACAGCTCGGTGGGTCGACCGGCGCGGCTATCGGTGCAGGCGTGGGTGGCGCCGCCGGTGGCGCGGTTGGCGCGCAAAAGGGCAATAAAACCGAAGCGGCGATTGGCGGCGGTTTGGGCTCTGCCGGCGGGTCGCTGATTGGTAATCGCCTGGGCGGCACTACCGGTTCGACGATCGGCGCGGGTGTAGGTGGCGCCGCAGGTGGCGCGCTGGGTAATAACCTGGCCGATGACGAGAGCAATCATCGTTCAGGCGGCGCGAAGCACAAAGGCAACAAGCATAAGCACAAGAATAAGCGCCATTGATCGTCTGATGCTGTTCTGATTGCAAACTTGCCGGGTTCAAGGGCCGTAGGGAGCCCTTCAGCCCGGCTTGTCAGTGCCAACAATCTCTGAGCGAGCCTCGACAGATCCACGACCTGGGAAAACGTCTCTTCGACTTTGTCACCTGTCTTGGCTACGTCCGTTTTCAAGACATGTAGTTGCTGGATCAGTCGGGCATGGATTTCGACGGTGGTGAATTCATACTCACCCACATTGAGGAGCAATGAGGCCATCTCCCCATAGAGGAAGCGGCTCAGGTTGCCGGTCAACCAGTGCGCCCAACTCCAAGTCAAATGGCACCACCCATAACTGTAATTGCGGCGAGAAGCGGAATGGCGCTAGAGGCTGGTTAAAGCTCGCCTTGCATGGATAAATCAGGAGCATTTCGCCCTGCGGCTGGTCTCTCAAATAATGCTGTCCATATGCGAACAGTTGATAGAAGTCCGCTTGACTTAAACCGTACTTGTTTGTCCTTTGATCCAGGCGCTTCCATTTAGTGTCCAGCACCCAGCGTTGAGTGTTCTTTGTGATGAGCATGTCAGGTTTTAGCTGGAACATACCTTGTTCGTTATGCCAACACAGGAACTCTTGCTTGACCTGCCGTTGCAAGGTGGCGCAAGCCGGCAACGTTCTTCGTAGACAGGTTTCGACATAACGTTCGAACAGTTTTTCCATGGGAAACAATAGGCTGATTCCATGCCAACTCCCCGACACTGCCGTAGGCATGCTTTCTCCGAGAACCAGCTCACACCAAGGCTTTACAAGCTGGTAATGGGCCATCAAGCGGTCATTACGCCACAGCTTCAGGTCGGCGTTTACGTCGCGACTGGCCGGTAACTCTTGCAACAGACCCCGGAGTTCATGGGCCAGACGCCAATTGTCCGGTTGCTGCGTCGCCTTGCAGACTTTTTGTAAAGCCAACATCAGCAGGCGATTCTCGGGGCGGTCTGGAAGAAAGACATCATGGCGCAGTTGAAACTGATGCTGACGGCCCGGTGGCTGACGAATCTGCCTGATAACATCCAGTTGGCCACGCAGGTAACGTTGCTCTTCCTCGACACGGTGGTAGTCAAAGCGTAGCCCGCGCTTGACTAGGTGATCCAACTCCAGCAAGAACTGCAGCATGACCCATTCACTGAGCGGCGCATCGAACAGTGTTAAGTCCGCGGGGCCTACCCGACGGGTCTTTAGATTGAAGGAAGTCTGAATCATCTTGCAGAGCAATTGACGATTCAGCGCAATGCAATCGCCCTGCTCAAAATGCTTTGGTAATATCTCCAGCCGCATGCCACAAGGGCTCTCCAGCACGCCGACAAAATTATCCAACTTCAACCAGCACTGACCTGCTATCTGCGCCAACGCCGTACCTGCCTTGGTAAAAGACTCGTTCAGGTCACATAGCCACTTAAATGCAGAGGGAGAAATTTGCGCGCGATCCAGACTCGACTCAATCGCATCGGTGGTCAGCCAGGCATATTCGCGCACCGTGACAGCAGCGTTCAACGGGCAACCCTACTGATCGCCAAGTAGGCATGGATGCGCTCAAATGCACGCTCATTTATCTTCCAGCGTTGGCTAAACGAGTCAACTGGCCCTTTTTCACCGAACAACTGCAGAAAGTCTATTTTCACTTCCTGGACGAACTGATCGCCATCTTCTTTATTGTGGTCATTCAGCACCCAATGAATACGCTGCCAGTCCTCGAAAAAATACTCTTGCAGTAGCGGGAGGATCTGCTGACGAAAAATAGACGCCAATAAAGCCAGGCTCGGTTCGTCGCGTAACGGCAGGAAGTAGGCATGCCCCAGGCAATGATCGCGATCAAGCAAAACTTCAATGCGCTGATTGAGCGTAATCAACAGTTGCTTGATGTCCACGCCGTCCTCAGAGCTCCCATCAGCACCAGCGTTGACAAAGATGCCCTCGAGCAAATCTGGCTTGGGCGCCATTTCTATGAAGTTAAAACGACGGCGCAGGGCTATATCCATCGAAGCTAAAGAGCGATCCGCCGTGTTCATCGTGCCGATGAGGTAAACATTGTCCGGGACGCTGAACGGTTTTTTCGAGTACGGGAGCTGGACGCTCAATGCTTCGTTCGATTCGGCATCCAGGCGCTCACGTTTGCTCGGTTCGATCAGACTGATCAACTCGCCGAAAATACGCGAAATGTTGCCCCGGTTGATTTCATCGATCACTAGTACGTGGGGCTTACGTATACCGTCCGACTGCTCAAAAGGCTTGATGGGCTTGGCGTCCGACTTATGCAGATAACCCAGCAAGTCGCCCCAGTTGAAGCGATCCAGTGGATACACGGTTTTCTGGGTAAATAACTTCTCACCATTAAGCGGCAGGACCGACAGTTCAAGATCGCGATACAGCCAGTTAACCGGCAATACATGCGGGTATTCAAGCACAATACTGGGCGGGCTTTCCTCATATCGATAGTCACCGGTAACCACGCCGACGGCCGAGATCAGTTCCGCTGAATGAATACACACCAGAATATCGCCAGGCTGAATCTCCTTTGCAAAGGCATTCAAGGTGCTTTTGCTATTGCTATGGAGCTGGTCGTAATAAGGCGTTGTTTTCTCAGCTTTCATATCGCCAGCACCGACCCACCCAATACGCGCTTCGCCGTGTTCAAGGCAATAACTCAGCTCGGGGCTACCCCAAGTGCCATTGATGGAAATTTTCCAGATGCGCGGATTGCTGCTGGTGCCTGCGTTGGCAGAGCTAGTGCGCGCCTGGTCACAAAGGCGCTTGAAGACACCTGGCTCAACCGGGTACTCGATTTGCCCCTTATCGTTGCTGACTGCGCGCAAACCTTCGATGAAATCTTCGTAGCTGAAGCTCTGGTGAAAGGTGACAAAGCGAATACGTCCTTCCCGATCCAGTTCATCGACGCGGGCCTTGAGGGCATGGTGCAGCTCATCATCCGCAGAGCTGTTCAGGCGTTGCTCGGCAAGAAACTCCGGGTCCAACACTTCCAAAGACGCCTCGATAGTCGAGTAGGTTTTACCGGTGCCCGGCGGACCGAACAGAATGCGGTTCAGTGCCACCTTTTCAGCAGCTACCGATGGCGAAACCTGCTCCCCTGTGGATACTGCCGTCAAGGTGCCATCCCAATAGAGGCGGCGGGGGTTTTCCCCTTCGGATTGCAACCAAGGATAATTGTCCTCCCAGCGGCCTCGGGAGCCATATATCTCACGGGCGATCTGCGACACCAGCGCGTCGTCAGTTTCGATAGCCTTACTGCGCGCTTTTTTTTCTTGGCACTCAACTGGGTACAATCGAAACAGCTCCCACGCTAAATCACTGGGTGTCCAACGCTTGTATGGGATTTGCTGTAGTAATTCGAAAACACGGTTACGCAACTTCAATGTCATGTGGAACGTCCTGATGGAGATGAGTGGCGAAGAAGCTAGCTATTTGACATCAACCTGTCCAGCTGAATACAACAAGCATCGTAGAAGTTCCTCACTCACGTTCGCCAACACCCTCGCCTGCATATCTAAAGCATCGGCGTGCTGCTCACCACCCGCAACGCCAAGCCTTCATAGGCATCCAGGGTGATAGTGAATTCACCCTCGGCGGTCAGGTCGCCCTCCACTCGCTCATTGATAATGTCCACCACTGGCCCTGGCGCAATTCCGGGCAGGTGCAGGGTTTCCGTGATTGGTGTAGACCCGAAGTTCAGCGCGGTGATTTGCGTGCCTTTGCCGGCCGGCAGTTCGTGAACCATGATCAGCAAGCCTGGATGTTCGACGTCCGGCACCAGGATCTGGCGGCTGGCGGCGATGTCGTAGGCGCGGCGCACGGCGAGGATTTTTTGCAGTTGGGAGGCAAACGAGTCCGGGTCCTGCAATTGGCTGTTGAGGCTGCCATACAGGCTTTTCGAGCGGGGCATTTGCCCTGCCGATAGTTCGGCGTCAGGGTTCAGGTCCACCAGGTCATAGGCACCACGGTGAATCCAACGAGTATCACCATCGGCCATCAGATGCGCGACCTCTTCGGCCGCCAACGGCAGCGCGCCTACCAAGTCCCAGCCGGACAAGGCAAACACCCCAGGCTGCATGGCGTTGTACATCACCAGCAGCAAATGAATCTGGCGAATCTGCTGGATATCAGCCGCAGTAATCGCCTCAAGGTCACGAATGCCGAGGGCAGCGGTGATGATACTGGCAGTGGTGCAGGACACGCCGTTGGTGACGAATTTGAGGTTATACGGTGCGTGCTCGCCGGTCAGGCGTTCGTACATCTGCTCGCGGATATGCTCGCGCAGGATGTTGCCGGGAAAGGTCTGGCCCTGGAACAGAAACGTATCGTGGGCGTGCAGCGTCCAGAAGTGCACCAGTTCCAGGGTCAACTCATCGTGGTTCTGCAGCGCGTGGATCAGCGAGCCGGGGTCGATGCCGAGGTTGTGCATCTGGCGCAGCATCAGGCGCAGGAATTCGGTGTCGCCCATCAACAACGCATGCTGGTAGGCAGGCCGGGTGATGAAGTCATAGGACAGGTCGGCGCCGCCGTGGGACATGGAGGCGATGTCGTCCACTGTGAGGTTGAGTTCCTGAAAGCTGAACCCGCCGGCCTTGCGAATCGCCCCGCCGAGCAACTGGTTGCCGGTGATCGATAAGGGATGGCTTTCCGACCAGGCCGTGCCATCGAGCTTGCGCTCCACGCCGAGGAAGCCGTTGGCGTCCAGGCGCAGAATCTTCGCGCCCATCACATCGATGGCGTGCAGCGCGTCACCGATGATCATCTGCTGCGCGGCGAACGAAGGGTCAAGCCAGTTGAGCGACGGTTGGCCTTCCTTGAAGTAGTGCAGGTACACCCATCGCCGTGGTTTGCCATCCACGCCGACCACCACTGGCGTGGCGCTCCAGTCGGTTTCCTTGACGCCGGGCTCGAAGAAGATCACCCGTTGCAATTGGCCGACGATGTAGTGCTTGTCACGCAGCGCGTCCACCTGCAGCGGGCTGAGGTTCTGCGCATCACGGCCCTCGGCCACGTCAGGCAGCAACGGCCAGTCTTCCTCGCGGATTTCCACCATGTGGTACAGCCCGGGGTAGTCCTCATAGGCCATTTCCGCCAGGCGAAAATCCGCGCCCTTGCCGGTGTGGGACGGGATCACATCGTCGATGATCACCGCATTGTGCGCGGCGGCCATGCGCGTCAACGCCTGCAACTGTGCCTCGGTGCCCAGTTGCGGGTCGATGTCGAAACTGATGCGGTCGAAGTTGCCGTCGATGGTCGGGGTGTGCTCGGTGCCAGACAAACCACCGGACTTTTTCAGCGGGCCGTTGTGAATGCCCTGGATGCCGATTTTCGATAATGCGTGCCACAAGCTTTCATCCCCCAACGCCTCGAGCACCGTGCCGTCTTCGCGGGTGACAATAGACGCCGGATACGCGGTGAACCACACCGACGACAAGGCTGAAGCATCACGCGGGCGGGTATGTGCGTACGGCTGCTGCCACAAGCGGCCCTGGCCGCAGTAGAGCCTGGCCCGCTGCCGCGCCGCGTGCAGCATGGATTGTTGCACCAGCCAGTTCACATGGTCGTTGTTCGCCGCGGTCATAAGCTCGATACCTGTGGTCATGAAAAGGTTACTCGTAAGCATATGAGGGGCGTGCGCTCCATTCGTTGCATCGAAATTGTGGGAGGGGGCTTGCCCCCGATAGCGGTGTGTCAGTCAGCTTATTTTTATCTGACCCTTCGTTATCGGGAGCAAGCCCCCTCCCACATTGGACCTTCGTCTGCTCCCTCCGCTTGCGTCGCCTGCCGATACTGCCTGGGCGTAAACCCGGTCAGCGCCTTGAACTGTCGGGTAAACGCGCTGTGGTCGGTGTACCCGCATTGCAACGCCACCTCGGTTATTGGCAGCTCGGTATGCAACAGCCGGCGTGCATGCTCGAGGCGCACTTTCTGGATCATCTGCCGCGGCGTGAGGTGGAATACGCGTTTGCAGTAGCGCTCCAGTTGCGCTACGGAGATCCCGGCGATGCGGGTCAATTCACCCAGGGTGACGCGGCGGTTGAAGTGGCTGCGGATGTGTTCATCCACTGCCGCCAGGCGCTGATAGGCCGGGTGGGTTTCGCTGGCCGATTGCAAGTCGACCGAAATCCCGGCCAGGCCGATGATCGCGCCAAGATGGTTGTACAACGGCCACTTGTGCGTGAGGCACCAGCCAGGTTCGCGGGTGCCGTAGAGGTGCAGTTCAAGCTGGTCTTCCAATACAAAACCCTGTTCCAGCACGCGCCGGTCCTGCTCGGTATAGCCCGGCCCCAGTTGCGCGGGGAACACTTCGGCACTGGTCTTGCCCAGCAGCGGCTGCAACTGCCTGAGACCGCAGCGTTGCACCAGGGTGCGGTTGGCGAGCACGTAGCGGGCGTCGATGTCCTTGATAAAGATTGCAGCATTAGGCAGCACGTCGAGCATCGGCAATAACTGCTCTACACCGCTCAATAGCTGCTCGATTGTGTGGGGGCGGCTGCCCTGGAAAAGGCTCGCGAACGCGCTTTGCAACATGACTTTCATCGCCCCTTGATTTGTCGACAACCCGCAGATTGCGCCATGTGCCGGGCCGCTGTCGAGCGCGGAAAAGTGTGCTGAATTCGTCATCCATCCCAACGCAAAACATCAATCGCCGCAAGGTTGACGGGTTCACGATAGCGCCACTGCATGCCTATCCAATAACTCACAAGAAGGCGCCGCTATGTCAGGCCAAGGCAAGTTCAAGAAACAGCTGTCACTGATGGACCTCACTTTTATCGGGTTGGGGGCCATCTTCGGTTCGGGTTGGTTATTCGCCGCCAGTCATGTGTCTGCCATCGCAGGCCCGGCAGGGATTTTTTCCTGGTTGCTCGGTGGTTTCGCGGTGCTGCTGCTGGGCATTGTCTACTGCGAACTCGGCGCCGCCCTGCCCCGCGCCGGTGGCGTGGTGCGCTACCCGGTGTACTCCCATGGCCCGCTGCTGGGCTACCTGATGGGTTTTATCACGCTGATCGCGTTTTCCAGCCTGGTGGCAATTGAAGTGGTTGCCTCGCGCCAATACGCAGCGGCGTGGTTTCCCGAGCTGACCAAAGCCGGTTCCAGCGATCCGACCACCCTGGGCTGGCTGGTACAGTTCGCGCTGCTGTGCCTGTTCTTTATCCTCAATTACCGCAGCGTCAAGACCTTCGCCATCGCCAATAACCTGGTGAGCGTGTTCAAGTTCATCGTGCCGCTGCTGGTGATCGGTGTGCTGTTCACCTTCTTCAAGCCGGCGAATTTCCAGGTGCATGGCTTTGCCCCCTTTGGTCTCTCCGGCATCGAGATGGCGGTGTCGGCCGGCGGTGTGATTTTCGCCTACCTGGGGCTGACGCCGATCATTTCGGTGGCCAGCGAAGTAAAGAACCCGCAGCGCACCATCCCCATCGCTTTGATCCTCTCGGTGCTGCTGTCGACTGCCATCTATGTGCTGCTGCAAACTGCGTTCCTCGGCGGCGTGCCCACCGAAATGCTCGCCAATGGCTGGGCCGGGATCAGCAAGGAATTGGCCCTGCCCTATCGCGATATCGCCCTGGCGTTAGGCGTGGGTTGGTTGGCCTACCTGGTGGTGGCCGATGCGGTGATCTCCCCCAGTGGCTGCGGCAATATCTACATGAACGCCACCCCGCGCGTGGTGTATGGCTGGGCGCAGACTGGCACCTTCTTCAAGATCTTCACGCGCATCGATGAAAAGTCCGGCATCCCGCGCCCGGCGCTGTGGCTGACCTTCGGCCTGTCGGTGTTCTGGACCCTGCCGTTCCCGTCGTGGGAAGCGCTGATCAACGTAGTGTCCGCCGCGCTGATCCTCAGTTACGCCGTGGCCCCGGTGACCGTCGCCGCCTTGCGCCGCAATGCACCGGACATGGCGCGCCCGTTCCGGGTCAAGGGCATGGCGGTGCTAGGCCCGCTGTCGTTCATCATCGCTGCACTGATCGTGTACTGGTCGGGCTGGAGCACGGTGTCCTGGCTGTTGGGCCTGCAAATCCTGATGTTTGTGGTGTACCTGCTGTGCGCTCGCTGGGTGCCGACCGCGCACCTGAACCTCAAACAACAAGTGCGCTCATCCGCTTGGCTGATCGGTTTCTACGCCGTGACCATCCTGCTCTCCAAGCTCGGCAGCTTTGGCGGTATCGGTGTGATCAGCCACCCGTTTGACACCCTGGTCGTGGCGGCCTGCGCCCTGGGTATTTACTACTGGGGTGCCGCCACTGGCGTGCCAGCCCACCTGGTGCGCCTGGAACACGAAGATGACGAAAGCGAAACCGTCAGCGACGCGCCTTACAGCGCCCCACTGTCCCCGACTACCCACTGATGGAGCGCTTTATGAAACGGCTGCACGTGATTGACTCGCATACCGGCGGCGAACCTACGCGCCTGGTGATGAGCGGGTTCCCTGAGTTGGTGGGTACCTCCATCGCCGATCAACTGGACCACCTGCGCACCCATCACGATCAATGGCGCCGCGCCTGCCTGCTGGAGCCACGGGGCAATGATGTACTGGTCGGCGCACTGTACTGCGCGCCGGTCACGCCGGGCGCCACCTGCGGGGTGATCTTCTTCAACAACGCCGGCTACCTCGGTATGTGCGGCCACGGCACCATCGGCCTGGTCGCCTCACTGCATTACCTCGGGCTGATCGCGCCAGGCGTCCACACCCTCGACACGCCAGTCGGCCCGGTGGCGGCCACACTGCACGAAGACGGTAGCGTGACCCTGCGCAACGTGCCCGCCTACCGCTACCGCCAACAGGTGCCGGTTGAGGTGCCTGGGCATGGTGTGGTGCTGGGCGACATTGCCTGGGGCGGCAACTGGTTTTTCCTGGTGTCGGACCACGGCCAGGCGCTGCAGATGGACAACGTTGATGCCTTGACCGACTACACCTGGGCGATGCTCAAGGCCCTTGAGGCCCAGGGCATCCACGGCGCCGATGGCGCACTGATCGACCATATCGAACTGTTCGCCGACGCCCCCCACGCCGACAGCCGCAACTTCGTCATGTGCCCCGGCAAAGCCTACGACCGCTCACCCTGCGGCACCGGCACCAGCGCCAAGCTCGCCTGCCTGGCCGCCGACGGAAAACTTGCCGAAGGAGAGCCGTGGGTACAGGCCAGCATCACCGGCAGCCAGTTCCAGGGCCGTTATGAATGGGACGGCGAACGCGTGCGCCCGTTCATCACCGGCCGCGCCTACATGACTGCCGACAGCACGCTGCTGATCGACGAGCAGGACCCGTTTGCCTGGGGCATTTGAGCCTTTTATTTATCGACCTGAATGGAGTTAGCACCATGAGCGACAACATCTTCACCGGCTGCATGCCTGCCCTGATGACCCCCTGCACCGCCAAGCGTAAGCCGGACTTCGACGCGCTGGTCGCCAAGGGCCGCGAACTGATCGATATCGGCATGAGCGCAGTGGTGTATTGCGGCTCCATGGGCGACTGGCCGTTGCTCACCGAAGCCGAACGCCAGGAAGGCGTGGCGCGCCTGGTCGCGGCTGGCGTACCGACCATCGTTGGCACCGGCGCGGTGAACAGCCGTGAGGCGGTGGCCCACGCAGCCCATGCCGCCAACGTCGGCGCCCATGGCTTGATGGTGATTCCGCGTGTGCTGTCCCGAGGGGCTTCGGTCACCGCACAAAAGGCCCACTTTGCGGCGATCCTCAACGCCGCGCCCAACCTGCCGGCGGTGATCTACAACAGCCCTTACTACGGTTTCGCCACCCGCGCCGATCTGTTCTTCGAACTGCGCCGCGAACACCCGAACCTGATCGGCTTCAAGGAGTTCGGCGGCGCTGCCGACCTGCGCTACGCCGCGGAAAACATCACCTCCCAGGACGATGACGTGACCCTGATGGTCGGCGTCGACACCCAGGTGGTACACGGTTTCGTCAACTGCAACGCCACCGGCGCCATCACCGGCATCGGCAACGCGCTGCCACGGGAAGTGCTGCAACTGGTGGCCCTGAGCAAAAAAGCCGCCAAGGGCGATGCCAAGGCCCGTCGCCAGGCCCGCGAACTGGAAGCCGCGCTGGCGGTGCTGTCGTCGTTCGATGAAGGCTGCGACCTGGTGCTGTATTACAAACACCTGATGGTCCTCAATGGGGATCAAGGTTACGCCCTGCACTTCAACGAAACCGATGTGCTCAGCGCTGCCCAGCGTCGGTATGCCGAGCAGCAGTACGCGCTGTTCCGCCAGTGGTACGCCAACTGGTCGGCTGAACAGAACGTCGCTTGATTTTCTGTAGGAGCGAGCTTGCTCGCTCCTACACCCCCCCTAATTTCCAGGATGACCCCATGACTCTGACGGGCAAGATGCTGATCGGTCAGCAATCCCTTTCCGGCCATCGCGATGCGATCCGGGCCATCAACCCCGCCACCGACACGCCACTGGAACCCGCCTACGCCGGCGGCGATGGCGAACAGGTCGAGCAGGCCTGTGCACTGGCGTGGGCCGCGCTCGACACTTACCGCGAAACCACCCTGGCAGATCGCGCCAGGTTTCTTGAAACCATCGCCGACAACATCGAAGCCCTGGGCGATGAGCTGGTCGAACGCGCCTGCGCCGAAACCGGCCTGCCCAGCGCACGCATTCAAGGCGAACGCGGCCGCACGTGCGGCCAACTACGCACCTTTGCCCGCACTGTGCGCCTGGGTGAATGGCTCGACGTGCGGGTCGATACTGCACAACCCCAACGCCAACCCCTGCCCCGTGCCGACCTGCGCCAGCGCCATATCGCCCTGGGCCCGGTGGCAGTGTTTGGCGCCAGCAACTTTCCCCTGGCCTTCTCCGTGGCGGGCGGCGATACCGCCTCGGCACTGGCGGCCGGTTGCCCGGTGGTCGTAAAAGCTCACAGCGCTCACCCTGGCACCAGCGAGCTGGTGGGCCGCGCCATTGCGCAAGCGGTAAAACAGTGTGACTTGCCCGAGGGCGTGTTTTCACTGCTTTACGGCTCGGGTAACCAGGTAGGCATCGCTCTGGTGGCCGACCCGCGGATCAAGGCCGTAGGCTTTACCGGTTCGCGCAGTGGTGGTGTAGCACTGTGCCAGGCCGCCCAGGCACGCCCGGAGCCGATCCCGGTGTACGCGGAAATGAGCTCGATCAACCCGGTGTACCTGTTTCCTGCCGCGCTTGAAGCACGGGCGCAAACATTGGCCGAGGGATTCGTCGCGTCGTTGACTCAAGGCGCTGGCCAGTTCTGCACCAACCCTGGGCTGGTAATCGCCGTGAAAGGTAGCGCCCTGGACCGTTTTATCAATGTCGCCAGTGATTTGCTTCCCCGTTGCGCGGCCCAGACCATGCTCACCCCGGGCATCTTCAGCGCCTACGAAACCGGCGTGAATGCACTGGCCCAGCACGCTCAGGTCGCCGCCAAGGGCCTGGCGGCCAGCGGTCCGAACCAGGGCCAGGCCCACCTGTTCGTGACCCAGGCCCAGGCGTTCCTGAGCAACGAACACCTGCAAGCCGAGGTCTTCGGCGCAGCCTCGCTGGTGGTGGAATGCCGCGATGTCGAACAAGTGCGCCTGGTATCCGAACACCTGGAAGGTCAACTCACCGCCACCTTGCATGTGGATGAGCACGACCTGCCACAGGCCCGGGCGCTGTTGCCGGTGCTGGAGCGCAAGGCTGGGCGCCTGCTGGTCAACGGCTGGCCGACCGGCGTGGAAGTTTGCGACGCGATGGTGCACGGCGGGCCGTTCCCGGCGACGTCGGATGCGCGCAGCACCTCGGTGGGCACGGCGGCGATCCTGCGGTTCCTGCGCCCGGTGTGCTACCAGGACTTCCCGGACGCCTTGCTGCCCCACGCGCTCCAGCACAGTAACCCGCTGCTGTTGCGGCGCCTGCTCGACGGCCAGAGAGAGGCGTAGCCATGGCCCAACCCTATCAAGCAGACATCGTGGTGGTCGGCGCCGGCATTATCGGCGTCGCCTGTGCCTTGCAGCTGGCGCGCCAAGGCCGGCAAGTGCGGGTGATCGACGCGCAGGCGCCGGGCATGGGCGCCTCCTACGGCAACGCCGGTCACCTGGCGACGGAGCAGGTGTTTCCCATTGCGGACGTGTCGATCCTCAAGCGTTTGCCGGCCATGCTCATGGACCCCATGGGCCCGCTACGCCTGGACTGGACCTACCTGCCCCGCGCCCTGCCCTGGTTTATCCGCCTGCTGCTGAACCTGCGGCCGGCGAGCTACCAGCGCAGTGTGGCTGGCCTTCGCGCATTGAATGAAAGTAGCCTGGGTGCGTGGCAACGTTTGCTGCACTCCATTGGGCAAGCGCAACTGCTGCGTGAAGACGGTTCGCTGTTGGTGTTCGAGCGCGCCGAATCCCGCGTCGCCCTGGATGCATTGCAGCAACGCATGAGGCAGCAAGGCGTCGCTGTGGAATTCTGGAGCGGCAATGCGGTGCGCACGGCAGCGCCGCAATTGAGCGACGCGATTCAAGGTGGTTTGTTTTTCCCAAGTACCGGGCACTTTCTCGACCCCTACACCGTGGTCGGCGCGCTGGTGAACGCGGCCAAGGCCGAGGGTGTGCAATTCCACCAGCAACGGGTTTTGGATGGGCGTCTGGAAAACCGCGGCGTTTCGCTGATGACCGATCAAGGCGCATGGACAGCGCGCCAAGTACTGATCGCCTGTGGCGCCCACTCGGCCAGACTCACCGCCGCCCTGACCGGCAAACAGGTGCCCCTGGACACCGAGCGTGGCTACCACCTGATGCTGCCCCACGAGCACCAGCGCCTGCCCTTCGCCGTCACCTCGCTGGAACGCAAGTTCATCATGACGCCCATGACCGGTGGCTTGCGCCTGGCGGGAACGGTCGAATTCGCAGGCCTCAACCGCCCGGCGAATATGCAACGGGCCTGGCAACTGCACCGGTTGAGCAAAGGCCTGTTTCGCCATGAACTGAACGACCGCGACGCAACGCCCTGGATGGGCTTTCGGCCCTCCCTGCCCGACTCGTTGCCGATCATTGACCGGGTGTGCGAGGGCAAGGTGCTGCTTGCGTTTGGTCATCAGCATTTAGGGCTGACACAGGCGGCGGTGACAGCCGAAAGGGTTGGGCAGTTGGCGGCGGGAGAGTCAGTGCCTGAGTTAAAGCCCTATGGGCTGGATCGGTTCTGAAGCTTGCCCATGTAGGAGCGAGGCGCTGTATAACGCATCAGCAGCCTCTTGGATTTCATCGCGCATCCACAACCGGCCCAACCAACCGATAGGGATAGCGTGGACGCCATAATACGCACCCGCTAGTTGCCCCACGATTGCGGCGGTGGTGTCGGCGTCATCCCCAAGGTTTGCTGCGGCGAGAACCGCTTCGGCAAAGCTGGCGCTGTTGTCGAAGCACCAGAATGCAGCCTCCAACGATGCCACCGCATAACCTGAACCAACAATTTCAGCGTGCGTCTTACCGCGGTAGTCGCCGCGGGCGAGAGCCGCTACCTTAGGGGCAGACAGTGAGGTATTTGAGAATCTCAGCACTTGCTCCTTCGAAACACCCCCCAGGGCGTTGCTGATGGCCTCGGCCAGCAGCAGGCAACACTCGACTGCCTCCTGGGCCGCATGGGTAGTGCGTGAGCTTTGCGCGGCAAATAGGCGGATGTTCTCCAAATCAGGAAAGTAGAACAACACCACAGGCGCAAGACGCATCATCGAACCATTGCCGGCGGAATACGGATCCGTTGAACCCGCAAAAGCCTCGCCACTTTGCTGGAATGCCCCCAGCGCTTCGCGAACCGTCATGCCAATATCAAAACACTCTCCGGTGGAGCTCAAGTAGCCCCATTTCCACCAGTTCAGATAACGCCCCATCTGGTCTGTCGCGTCAAAGCCACCCTTGTGCAACAAGCTCTCGGCCAGACACAGTGCCATGGATGTGTCGTCAGTCCATTGGCCGGGCTTGAGATTGAACGGCCCACCTCCGAGCATATCCGTGACGGGGGAAAAGCTGCCACGAGGCATGAATTCAACCGTGGTGCCTACGGCGTCGCCACAGGCCAGCCCAAGCAAGCTGCCGCGATAACGATCTAAAAGCGTGATGGTCATTGTCACTCCTTGAGAAAACCCTGCAACTGCGCCCATGCTACTTGACCAACCGCTTCTCCTTGGAGGGGCGATATCCGAAATACGCGCTGTAGCACTTGCTGAAATGGCTCGGCGAGACAAACCCGCACGCCACCAGCACGTCCACCTGGGATAACTCGGTGTGCTGCAACAGGCGCCGTGCTTCGGTCACCCGCAGTTCCATGTAGTAGCGCTGCGGCGTGGTGCCCAGTTGTTCTTTGAACAGACGTTCCAACTGGCGGCGGGAGCGGCCGGCGTAGACGGCGAGCTGGTCGAGTTCGAGGGGCTCTTCAAGGTTGGCGTCCATCAACTTCACCACTTCGCGCAGCGGTGCGCTGACACAGACGTTTTCGGTCGGTTTGATGCGTCGGTAGCGCGACTCTTCGAACGCCAGGATGTCTTCGATGCCTTCGACCAATGCTTTGCCATGCAGGCTCTTGATCCAGTCCAGGGCCATATGGAAGGCACCGGAGGGGCTCGACGCGGTGAGGCGGTCGCGGTCGATCACATAGGGCTCGCTGGTAACCTGGGCCGCTTTTGACACTTCCGCCAGCGCCGGACGGTGTTCGGGGTGGATGGCGCAACGGTAGCCCTGCAACAGGCCGGCACGGCCGAGAAACCACGAACCGTTCCATAAACCCGCCAGGCTGATACCCGTCTCGGCCGCACTGCGCAACAGTTGGATGAACGGGTCGCTGGCCTTGAGTTCTGTACGAAAACCACCGCAGATGACCAGCAGGTCCAAGTCCTGCACGGCCGCCAATTCAAGGCTGGCATCGGGGCGGATGACCAGGCCAAGGTCGCTGATGACTTCGCCTTCACCCCAGCCAAAAGTGCGCGAGGCGAACAGCTCGGGGCGTAGCAGGTTGGCGGTCACGAGGGTGTCGAGGGTCTGGGTGAAGGCAGGCAGGGAGAAGTGTTCAAGCAGCAGGAAACCGACGCGGGTGACCGACGATGATTGCTGGGAGGGGTCATTGAGGTAGCGCAGGTTCTTGCCTTGCATGCCACCGCTGAACTGGCGTCTTTCCATCGAAGGTTGGCCCACTCTTATTGTTGATGCAGTGGGCGCTATCTTAGGGGCAAACACCCTGGCTGTCTCAGGCGACGCACAGGGCTGATCTTGATAAAACCTGTTCGCTTGAAAAGCCGCGGCCCAGGCGCTGCCGGGCAATCTGATACGGTTTTTTCTTTGCCATCTGCGCCTGTATTGAAAACTGTGCGAGGCGGACAATAGGCCCCATCCCGACATTTCTGTCGCCCCCTTCCCTTCGGAGGCCTTATGACCAAGATGGCAATTTTCCTGTTCGGCTTTTTGGTGCTGACCATCGGTATCGGCTTGCTAGCAACTATCTCGCCGGTCTAGACAAACAGCATCGGGTACAGCGACAACACCAACAGCCCAGCCATGGACCAATTGAACACCCGCAACCAGCGCGGCTCGCGCAGCACATTGCGCAGGCCGCTGCCGCAGCCAACCCATACGCACACACTCGGCAGGTTCACCACGGCGAACACCAGGGCGATCACCAGCACATTGGTGACATAACCCTCGGCCGGCGTGTAGGTGGTGATCGCCCCCAGCGCCATGATCCACGCCTTGGGGTTGACCCACTGGAACGCCGCCGCGCCAAGGAACGTCATCGGTTTGCCCTGATCATCCTGGCTGTCGGACATGCCACCCGCATTGGCGATCTTCCACGCCAGATACAGCAAGTATGCGGCGCCAACATAACGCAACAGCGTGTAGGCCCACGGGAACACCTTGAACACCTCGCCCAAGCCCAACCCCACGCAAATCACCAGCAGCATGAAGCCTATGCTGATCCCCAGCGCATGGGGCATCGAGCGGCGAAAGCCGAAGTTCACACCTGACGCCAGCAACATGGTGTTGTTGGGGCCGGGGGTGATCGAAGATACAAAAGCGAACAGCACAAAGGCTGATAACAAGCTGGTAGACATGAACATGGCGCGGCATCCGAGCATTGGTGGCATGCTTGCGACATTAATGGGTAATGGAGCGAGCCACCCCGTACAGATAGGGGTGAATCGAGGAATACACTTTGCGGCAAAACGACTGATACCTACAGCAACAACAGGCGCAGAAGCAGATGGAAGAGTTGATCCAAGGGCTCGACGGCCCCAGAACCGCCCAGCAAGAACTGTTTTACGACCTGGAAGATGCCGCGGCGGTTATCGGCTGGTCAGTGGTTGAACTGACGGCGCTGGCCGCCTGCGGTAGAACACCCAGTGAAGCGGTGGCGCTGATGAAAATGTGCGAACTGCTGACGGCGCAGCAGGAAAAGATTGGCCGGTACGCGGGGGAAGTGAAGGAGCAACGTATCATCCGCTCAGAGGCCGTGTGAACGCTCGCCAGGTCGAGTGCACTTTCATAAACTCAAAAAAGGAATTTAAGCGTGCCATTTTCATTGGAAGAAAGAACAACATTGCTCGCGCTCAAGGGTGTGGGCCCTACTGTCATTACTCGGTTGGAGCAGATGGGTATTGAGTCGATGGACGAACTCGCAAAAGCGGAGGTCGGGGATATTCTGGCGCAAGCCTCCGCGGCATTGGGATCTACGTGCTGGAAGAACAGCCCTCAGGCGCGGGCGGCGATTACAGCGGCGGTAGAGCTGGCGAAAAATTCGAGCGAAAACAAATTTCTCCCGTAGCACACGATGCATGCATGGGACTGAAACGTTAGCCCCAGCTGCGTAGTGCGATGATTTGGCGTACTTGAAAGCGCAAAGAGCCTCACGGCACATTGCGCAGCGTTTGATAAATCGCAGGCACTGAAAAACCCGTAGACGCAAATCCACGGGTTTTCCAAGAGTGGAGGCCAAGGTCAGAATCGACCCGTGGCTACCGGCCTGCTTCGGGTCTCGTTACTTAGTCCCAGAAGTGTCCTGCTCGACCACCATATCTAACACATAGACCTTCGAAGGGGCGTCTGCTGGCGGATTCTTCCATTCATATTCCTTGACCCGCAGCACAGTACGTACGCCGTCATGGTGTTCGAAACCTTCGATAGACTGATACAGCGGATGCCATGTGTCCTGGGTCGCAAGTTGCAGGCCCGCGTCGTCATAGCGGCGCTCACGCACTTGCAGACACTGATAGCCAGGGATCAAAGGATGACTGCACTTGACGGTCTTGGCTGCCACTTCTAGGAACTTGACCTCACCCTTGCTACCGTAGCGCGTCTCTGGGGTGGCCTCGCCCTGTAGCTTGAGCACCGAGCCATCCGCTGTCGTCAGTTGCAGCATCGGCTCCGCGTTATCGCCGGTGATGACGGCGCGCAGATCACCCTTGAACAGTCGACCTACCTGAGCGTCAAGGTCCATCAGGCTCTTGTCGCAGGCCATAAGCGTAGAGGCCAGTGGCTGCACCTTCAGAACCCCTGCCTGATAGTGATAGCCGCCGAACTGGCGATTGCAGCCACCGCTGATATTCAGGTTCTGGTCACCGAATGAAACGCGCAACTTGCGCTCGATGCCTTTATCCAGAGCGACGAGAGATTTGCCCGAAGCATCAGTTGCCGAGACCAGGTTCCAGTAGTAAGCGGATAATGCTGGCTGGGCTGCAGCCGTCGAGGTAGTCATGGGCATGGAAGGTGATTCTTCATGGCTCTTGGAAGGGGCGGCACAGCCTTGGATCAGTGCAGCACAAACGGCCACGAGAAGAATTTTCTGTTTCATGGTTCACTCTTTCAGCTTGATGAGTACGGGCGTTGTCCTGCGCAGGCAGGATAAACGCGCGGCGAATCCGGCACGTTGAGGTCGCTGAGGCATTGACTGAGCGTAGACCCAATGCCCGCTCGAGCGAAGTCGTCGTTGACCGATAGCAATCGGACATCATTTGCTTCGTTCAGTTTCCCTGAATAAGAGCGCTGGTAGGGTTGCCAAATCCCAGATAATAAAAAACCCCGTAGACGTTAATCTACGGGGTTTTTAAGAGTGGAGGCCGAGGTCGGAATCGAACCGGCGTAGGCGGATTTGTAATCCACAGTTTTTTCTTATTTAACAAATGGTTGATTACGATTCAGTTCCGCACCGTCGTTAGCCTCAAAAGCCCGTAAGCTAGGTGGAGTTGAATAGCGGAACTGATTTTCGCCTCCGGTTTGGCACAAATCAGATTGGATAAACCCTATTACGGAGCCCCGAAGAGTGTCTTACAGGATTATCGGCGGGCCGCTTTCGACGGAGGCTGTGTAAAAACGTTTTTAAGTACATATATCGCTGCGAACCGGAACGAAAACCGCGCTCCTACTCAAATTTCAGGTCAGCCGGCTAACCAAATGCGGGCAGATTTTATGCAGCTACGCACACGTCAGAACGGGGTTTGAGTTTTTACACCGCCTCGGCCAAAAGAGGGCATTCGGACGTGTCTGCTAGATTGAGGATGACTCAGCATCCATGAATACAAAACCACATTGATTGTTTTTTATATTTAAAACAAGGGAGGGTCGGACCAAGCCTAACATGAAAATGGCCTGATCCCGATTTACACATGTTAGTTTGCTGAAGATCAGCTAGCAGTAGGTCGCAACACTTCACTGCTGGTAGTAGTTTTACAAAGTAGCAATTTACTTCACTTAGTCCCCTCCAAAAACCAACAAACGTTTATACTTGCCCCCACAGCTATAAATTTTCTGGCCAGTCTAAAGGCAACTCTAATACTTCGCTCAGTGAAGAACCGGGATACCATTGCATTTCCTCTCCTTTAACAAGAGCATGCGGCATTAATTTAAGTGCTTCAGGAAGCGAATTTGCGGCCCAAGGATTAAAGTAAATCGTATGGCGCCGTGAAGCGAGCGTGTATGCCGTGAGATCGTTAAAAATCCATGCACCACTAACGCGCCTCGCCTGAGGGCCGGATTTACCAAGCCAAGCGCCATTGGGAGCGCGGTCAAATCTGGGCTCCGCCTCCGGATTCTGAACAGCTATCAAATATTGCTCCTGACCGAAAAGTGCTTGCATCTCATCCATTCTGTCGAGGTGAAACGAGCCGAAGTTCACAGCTATCAAGAGAGGTTTGTCTAAAATCCCGTACTTTGATCCCTTGAACTTAATAGCGTTTCGAATTGGGCTCCACTGATCGATGGGCCCGACGCCACCATCAAGCACTCCAATTAAAGTACGCGCGCATCCTCGCCTCTCAGGCTTCAGTGGGATCGCACGAAGAACTACCTGCCACTCTTCATGCTCCCAGTTAAGAGGAGGTACAGAATCCAATCCGTTGCATTCGATTTCGGTTCGAATTTCATCAGGATCAAGCGAATCTAGCCACTTCAACGTGGCGGCGAGCAATTTCTTACCGCTTGGCTGAGTGTGCGGAACCCCTTCGTATTCAACAGCAACCATAAAGTTAGCGTGACTTGCAAAACTCAAGGCATCAAGGGTTAATCCAATCCTTGCCTCTGCGCCTGGATCCGAATCGTCATCGACAGAAGCGAGAACGGCTTCTAGATAAAAATCTTCGCCGCATGGCGACATAACGTGAAAATCTGGGCGTGCTTTCGATCCGTTCGGAAGTTGGGGATGTGGACGCAGGGAATATCCAAGGCGGACAAGAAATGCGTGAAGCGCAAGCTCAAATATCGATGATTTGAAGTGTGTGTCATTTCCACTTTGAATCCTAGCGACTAATTCAGCGTGTTCCTCCTCTGGATAATCTTTCACGAGGGCTTCTAAAAATTGGCGGACTCGTTCAATTTCTGGCATAGCGGAACGATCTAAAAAAGCGAAATCGCTCTCTCGACTTGCTTTAATGCTTGAGTCGGTACGCTGGTAGTCGGCGAAGAGCATGTTCTCTGGGTACCTATTGTGATTGGCTGGCCAGTGCAGTTTTTTGCACATTCGATGTTGCCAAAAGAATACCTCTACAGGTTGCGTGTTCCGACTGTATCAAACCACACATCACAGGGGCTCACGCGTGATCGGAATCGATCGTATCCCCAGTGGAACCGTCGGAATTAACCGATAGCGGCAGTACTGATCGGCCTGTGGAGAGCGGCACACCAACCCACTCTTCATGATTAGATGCGGTCTACGTCCACCATCAATGGCTCGGAGGAAAGTAGCATTGATTACTGATATTGCCCAATCTACGTCTGTCGACGGTGTACTCGTGCTCATTCAACCGTCTGCTATGAACTGACGGTCCAGCAATTATCGCTTCCGCTGGGGCAGTGGTGTCTATGATCACCCCGCCTTTACCTATAGCGTTTAATCCGCTAACGAACATTAGGGCTGTGTTTTCTCGATTGCTCCATGCCGTCCCAATAACTCCACGTTCCAGTCGATCAATATTTTCTCCACGATAGAGTAGTAGGTCGGGCCCCTCATAACGAGGTAACCACACCCAGAGCATGTTCATCAACAACTCATCGTCATCGATAAGGATCCGTATGTAATGGTGAGAGACATGCCATTGAGTATGAAAGCAATTAGCAATCGCCGTATCCTTGGGAGCACACGCGATCAGCTCTCTCATGAGTCTGCGCCACTCTTCTCTATGCCTATCGACATTCGGCCCCTTCAGGATTGGGCCGAACGTTTTGCCGTCGAGAATATAGCTAAGGAGGGGCGGATATTCAGCTAGTATATGGCTACTCACTGACAAACTGACTCCTGAGTTTTTCATGTGATGGGAGAATATAACGAAGAACGTTGGAACCTGCCCAGGCCGTTCAATGATCTAGGCGAAAATGTCGAACGACCGAAACTGGCCGAGAGCAGTCACGTCTGACAACCTAGCCCGTTGGTCTTTACATCTAGGAATAAAGACGCTGACTGTCAATTACCAGCCGCGCCTACGTTTCGCGAATGTAGTACAAACCCACGCAGATGAGTTAACGCTGCTATTTCAGGATCAAGGCCACGCAGAGTTGTAGTCCGCTGGCTACCATCTGGTAGATAAACGATCAGCTCATCTCCGTGAACTGAATAGGTGCCCGTGTACGTTGTCCCTTCATGCTCACAACTGATTTCCTCGTCCACACACAGCTCCTTCAGTTAGTGGGCGGTTAGCCGTGCGACCAACAGCTTTTTGTCAGCCAGGTCGTCAAGCACATGCATTTTTCTATGGCAGTTGGGGCAGAGAGCAACCGTGTTTTCCACGGTGTCCGCTCCACCATGTACAAGCCACTCGATATGGTGTGTCTCGAGATATGGCGTCCCGTCCTTTCTGTTGAACGGCGAAGCTTCCTGGCACAAATCACATCTCCCCTTGGATCTACGCTTAGAATGCTCTGCTACCCAGTTACCCACTATTCAATTGGACATCACCAATGCGTGCTTAGACAGCCAAGCTCAGCTGCACCTGAGCAGGTACGGTCGCGCGACGCCAAAGCCAGGCATCGAACTCGCGACGAGGAAGAGATAGGAGATCGGCAGCACAGCAAAACGACTTACGGAGAAAATGGTAATCGTCATTTTCAACACCAACCGATCGTGCGAAGGCACGAACGTGACGATCAACAGCAATAGAGTCGATACCAACCAGGCACGCCATATAGTCAACCGTTTTCGGCCCGATGCCATTCACTGTTTGAATTGCATCGCAGAACTCGACAGAAGCCAAAGCTGTACGTAGATCTTGCGCGTCTTCGATTCCCCTACCCTGCAAGAAAAGTACAAGCGCTTCAAATCGGCCCACTTTTTCAAAATGGCGCCAATTCAAAAAAGCACCGACATTGCTAGCTTGAACCAACAAGACCAACGAAGAGATTGTGTCCAGATCCGGATGCGACTGCAGAATTGCAAGGACACGAGGCCGCACGACCGTCGTGTAATTGAGGCCCGCCTGAAGTATAGAGTCTGCCAGCACCGCCCCAAGATGCTCACAAGTGGCACGCGGATGCTTCTCATCAAAGAGCGCGCCCTCCTCCTTGGCGCGGTTAGCAATACGACGTGCAACCAGGAGAACATCGACGAGGGAGTTTCTCATACCAATTTAGCCTCTTTCAGCGCGTTCAAGCGCTCAACACAGTTCGGGCAAGCGCCGCATGGAAAATGGGCCGACGCCTGACAGGAGTAAGTCCTACCAATCGGTACGCCTAGCGCAGCTGCAGCCATAGCCACATCGCCTTTGGAGGAGTATCGGAAGGGTGAATGGAAACGGACAGAGCCGATTGTCGAGGTGAGCCCATCAAGGCTATTCATAAACGCAGCAGTACAGTCGATTTCTTTAGCGTGGTTGCTGTTAATGAAGCCAGTATAGACATCCAAAATCCCGACGGTCTGCGCGCGCGCTGCAGCAGCGGCAAAGAAGAGCATCGTCCGATACGGGATGTACAGGTCGTCGTCCTTCACTTCTTCTATCCAGAGATCAGCCTCTCGGATAAGGCGAGACTGCGACCCCCGGAAAATATCCGAGATATCAAAGCGCTCAGGTCTCACCATTTCGGATGGAAGGACCTCATTCACTCGTTCCCATTCAACGTCGGCGCAATGCTGCCCGTAATCGAAAAAAATTGGTACCACTTCAACGCCTTGGGCGACGAGCTGATATCCCACGGTGGTGGAGTCCAAACCACCTGATGCCAGTAGTAGGGCCTTTTTCATGACTTTTCGCGCCCTAATTCAGCAATTACATTGAAGGTTCCATTGAGACATGTGTCGAGGTCGGCGGAGTATATAGAGCTACCAACCATGACCATCGTGTTTTCATTCTCGCGCCGAGGATCATAGGTGACTATCTTTTTGCCCATTTCAATAGCCATCCCAATCTCTACGAGGGTACCGGGGTCACGATCGAGAGGAATCGCAAACACCACGTCGCAGTCCCTAAGTAGCTGACAGTCCAAAAAATAGGCTCGACGCAGGCCGCTTTCTGTGGCCGGCCTCTCTAACTCACCGTTCTCTACTATTGGTCGTCGTACTCTAAAATTGTGGTACGTGAGGCTATCCACCGCCCGATCAAGCTCTCGCTTGTCGACGTAAGAAAAGTCCGGGCCTGCGAGATAGATAGAGTATTTCTGCCGGTCGTGCCACGGAAGCGACGTCCCACCAAGACCTTGCAGCGTATTTAAAGGCAGCTTAAACCCACGCTGTACTTCCCGCTTGATATCGTCTGGGAACGTAGACTGAGAGTAGATTGTCGCAGCCTGACACCCACGCCACGCCGCCTCGACCCACCCTTTCTGTGAGTTGGCGACCATAACACTTGAGTAAACATCCCCTACGCCCACGGAATTAATAGTGCGACCCAACGTTGCTGGGATCTGTAGAACGGTTCCGTTACGCAAATCGAAAAGCCGGCTCCCACCACGATTCTCTTTAAGCAAGAACACTTCTGGTGAAAGTTTTCGCACGGCAGCAAGCAATCCACCAATGTCTTCATGCCCTAAATTCATGAACAGAGACGATGACGTCGAAATAATGATTGCTTGCAACCGGCCTCGAAACGCTTCGAGCGACGATAGGTCCTCAAGGTCATAGGCAACATCGAACGAGAACCGTGCATCGTTGGAGAATGCTTGAGCAAGCGCTTCAATGCTGAACTTGCCCGGAAAGACAACAACCTTTTGGTAAGCTTTTAAAGAGGGTAAAGGATCGCGGAGCTTCAAGCTCTTCGTCTCACGCATAAGGTCCTCATAACCTTGATGCGCAACCTCCGTCACATCTCCAATGACAATGACATTGGGAGCACCGACCACATCCCCGAGCCAAATAAATTCATAGCATTCGAGCCGCGCTAGGTAGTCCGCTGCTTCGTCGACGAGATATTGCGGACAAAAAACAGCAACGGAGTATTCAACCCCTGCTGCCCAAAGCCCTCTTGCAGCGTGCGCTACTCCACCCAAGCGAAGCTTACACATTGAACCGTGCTGGCCCAGCGTGTAATCGACAACAAGCTCCCCAACCACCAAGACTCTTTCTATAGTGCTCATAATTATTGCGGCACGAAGTCAGCTTCGACGGTAGGTACGGGTGATGCCGCGGACGAAGTGACCACACCTAAGTAATTAACACCGTCTTGCATGCATGCGACAAGATAATTATATGCCGTAGGAAGTGCACCAACCTTCAAACCATTTGCGTCAACCGCAAATACGCGCTGCCCGTCGAAGATAATCGTCAACTGAGTATTCGGAGATGGGACAATACGGTACTGCGAGTAATACTGCCCGTTTCCAACATCTTCCAAGAGTACGTTAAAGGCCTGGCTGCACCTATCAACTCCGCTTGTACCGCCGGCAACTCCTGCTCCGTCACCTGCTACTTCTTTAGCTTTCGTACCAGGATAATCCGAAAAACGCCCAGATCCAGAGCTCCCCATAACACCCTCCTTGTGATAGCGATTTGCCTCAGTAGAACGCGTTTGTATCCTCTTCCATGGGTTAATGCAATCCAGCCATCGGAAATTAACGAACTGAGATGAAACCTTCTGGTATGCAGAAAACCGCCGTAGAAGGTTGGCACGATGCAGGAGCCTGCAGACGCTAAGAATCGCATTATGATTCGTGCCACCCAAGGCCTCCATTAGCTCGCAAAAGGGGCTGGTTGCGGAAGCGATCCGAAAAACTGCGCAAGCGATGACCAAATCCCAGCCAATAAAAAACCCCGTAGACGTTAATCTACGGGGTTTTTAAGAGTGGAGGCCGAGGTCGGAATCGAACCGGCGTAGGCGGATTTGCAATCCGCTGCATAACCATTTTGCTACTCGGCCTCAAACGATCAATGCCCTTGTCGCTGACATTCACCGCATACAAACTTGAGTGGGCCATGTGAAGCTTGCCTCTACTCTAACTCATTGAAAACAATGAAGTTTTTAAAGCTTCGTTGCGTTCGATGGGCGCCATTATGTACTTATTTGCCTATACCTGCAACCCCTTGATTTCAAAAAATATTCTGCCTTGGCATCAAGGGGTTGCGGGTCTGCCCTACTCCTTCACTGTCTGGATTTGGTACTGCGGATCAGCCTTGATCTGGGCGTCAGTGAACGGCAATGGGCGCAGGTTTTTCTCGGAGAAGGCTTGGGTCTGGTCCTTTGAGTAGTTGGACGCAGGGTTGCTGGATTCGGAGAACGCCAGTACGCCTATGGCGTTGGGGCCTTTGTCGTCGAAGGTGACGATTTGCAGGTAGCTGGTGCCGCTGACCACTTCGCGTTTGCCGTCGGCGCGGGGGACGGTTTGCATGGCGTTGTAGATGCCCAGTTCTTGTGGGCCGCCGTGGATGGGGGTTTGGCCGGAGACTTGGATGTCACCCCAGCGGCTCAGACCGAGTTTGTCGACGTCTGCGCTGGAGGCCAGCATGGCTTCGCGCAGGGCCTTGGCGACGGGAGCGCGGTCGATGGCGAGGCCGGTTGGGGTGGTGAGCGGGTGGGCTGGGTCGAAGGCGACGCGCCAGGCGTCGGGGACTTGCTGCAGGTGCTGCATCAGGTTGATGAAGTGCACCAGGCCCACGCCGCTGTCGAGGTTGGCGCGCTGGTCCCAGTTTTTCAGGCTGCTGCACAGCGGCCGTAGTGCTGTGGCATCGGCGCCCAGGTGTTTGGCGCAGAACGTCAGCAGGTCGGGCATGACTTGGCTCGCCAGGTACACCTCGTTGCCCATGACCATGTTTTGCAGGTCTGCGACGCCGATGGGGTGTTTGTCCAGGGACTGCAAGCGCTGGATAGCGAAGCGCGCACGTGGGCCAAGGCTGATGTTGTCCTGGCTGATCACCGGCGAGAAGCCTGTCAGCGGCGCTTTGGGGTTGGCCATCCAGGCGGAGTCGTTGGAGTGCTGCACGTAGTCGGTGCGTTGCAGCTGGGGCAACTGATCGGCCGGGAAGATGCCGGCCTGGGCCGCACGCGGGTCGATGTCCCAGGCGCAGGCACTGTGGGCGCCGTCGAGCATGATCATTTGCAGCCCGGCCCGTGGGTCGCTGCACTGGGCGAGCTTGGCGGCGCTGACGTTGGGCACCACTGACAGGTTCATGTACAGGCTTTGGCCCTGGTCATCGGCGGCCAGGGTGTTGACCCATGGAATGCCTTGCAGGGTGTGCACCGAGGTTTGCAGTTCCTTGAGGCTGCCGGCGCGGTTCATCGCATACCACTGCTGCAGTACCCGGTCGTTGCCCAGGTTGGCATCGCGCAGGCTGAAGGCGTAATGGCTGTCCCAGTCGAGCTTGCCGGGCCATTGCACCACGGGGCCGAACTGCGAACTGTAGACGTTATGGGTCACGCCCTTGAGACTGCCATCGGCTTGCTTGACCTGTACCGTCACGGCCTTCTTGTCCAAGGGGATGGATTTGCCATCGAGCATGTAGCGGGTGGAATCCTTGGGGTCGAGGGTCAGGCGGTACAGGGTGAAATGCTTGGACGTGTCCACCGTATGGGTCCACGCCAAGTGCTGGTTGAAGCCGATATTCACCACCGGCAGGCCGGGCAACGCGGCGCCCATCACATCCAACTGGCCCGGGATGGTCAGGTGCATCTCGTAAAAACGCATGCCGCCTACCCAGGGAAAGTGCGGGTTGGCCAGCAACATGCCGCGGCCATTGAACGAACGGTCACGGCCCACGGCGACGGCATTGCTGCCTCGGTCCAGGGTGAAGCGTTGCTGGTTGGCCGCGGCCAGCTCAAATGCCTTGGCGCTCGGTTGCACACCGGCGGTGGCCTGAGGCGGAGTCGCGCCCACCAAGGCTTCGGCGAACTGGCCGACGCCTCCTTCCACCAACAGCCTGCGGGTCAACTTCACAAGGTCTTCAACCACCAAGGGTCGCACCCAGGCTGCCTGACACTGTGCAGGCGCGCCCTGCTCCTTGAGATAACGGTTGTAGCCGGCCACATAGCCCTGGATGCGCTGCTGCATCTGCGGGCTTTGCGCCTTCCAGAAAGCATCCACCGCGGACGGTGTATTGAGCCAGGTGAAGAACACATCGCTGGCGAGGTTGTTGCGCTCTTCCAGGGTGGCTTGTTCGGGACCGAAAAACCTGGCGCGCTCGCCATTGACCGTGACCACTTCATTGGCCAGCAGGCACAAGTTGTCCTGGGCATAGGCGTAACCGATACCGACCCCCAGGCCACGCTCGTCGTTGGCGCGAATATGCGGCACGCCATAACTGGTACGCCGGATATCCGCCGACGCCTGTGTCACTTGTTCCCGTGCCGATACGGCCAGGCTCAACCCCAGCAACAGCCCTGCTACGCCTACCCTGGACAACCCGTTGGAAATAATCACGCCGACTCCACAGTCAAATTGAACACCCTCACGAGGGATAGTTACCCCACCGTAATAACGCAAACAGCGAAGAGTAATTTAGCCGGGAGAGGTGTTTAACCGTGGCGATTGATGAGTGACAAATTTGATACCGACAAATTTTCTACACCCATCGTTTCATGATTTGCGTCACTCGTTCGTCTTAGTACCTAAGAGCGCCATCTTTTTCTTGATCAGGCTCTGAAAAGGAGTTTTTGCATGTATAACCCGCAAGTGCCCACGGATGGACATTCACCGAACGCCGATGCCGACTTTGGCGACGGCGCACGAGCGTTCGGCAAAGTACCCGAACAGGGCAACCAGCGTATTCGCCATTTGCTCAAGTGTTTCGGTTTGCGCACCAGCCTGATTCGGCTGAAGGTCATCGACGCCCTCCTCACCGCTGCCGACAACCAGCGCACCCTGGGGGTGCGGGGCGTGCACAGCCATTTGCTGGAGCTGGGCATCCCGTTGTCGTTTCTCAGTGTGCGTGAGGTGCTCAAGCGTCTGTGCAGCGAGGGCGTGATCACCCTCAATGCCGATAAGAGCTACAGCCTCCATGCAGAGGCTGCCAAAGTGCTCGAAGGTCGCGCCTGACTCAGAAGTTGGGCTTGACCTTGCGGCGCATGATGCCGTTGATCACCACCACTACCACGGCAATCGCAATGGCCAGGTACTGGAAGGTTTTTTCGCTGATAACCCCGGTGTTCTGCAGATAGGAAAGACCAAACATCGCCCCCAGCACTACCAGGGAAATCAGAATCGAGTATTTCAAGCGTTGCTTTTGGGTCATGACGGGTTCCTGAAGCTGAAAATGTATCCACTTTGTATCGCTGAACATGCCAGGCACATACCCGTTAACGGGGGTGGACTGGGATCGCCAGGGCCACATGTTACAGGCGATGAAAAGCTTTGGCTCGTTCTGCGCCAGATTTACTGATCAGACAGCGTCTCGCTTTCCAGAGCGCAAAGCGCGACGCTTTGCCCCGACAACACCCTCCCGCCTTTATCCCAACCAGTGCGTCGTAACCACCTGCCTCAGCCTGCCAAATAGCTCACGTGGCTACGCCAACCTGTTCGTCTTTAGTCACAAAAATTCCGCTCCCCCATCCGGAACCGTCCGACGGACTGATCTCACCTAAACGAAGCCCATTAAGGAAGAGTCGCCACGCGAACTGTCACTAACTAGCTAGGAAGTCGGGCCAATATATCCGAGATCACTCACGTGCTTACAGGTATCGCTAGCCACCGCCCACGCCGGGACGTCACCGACCAATCTCCCCCCGCCCGCGTCACGCCCCTGCTGCAAACTTCAACATTGCCCGAAGTAGAGGGGATTGCGCCGCTCAGCGCGGATCGGTCAGACCTGATCCGCGGCTTGCAAATCACCGACCAACGTCTATTGCTCAATCAGTTCCAGGCGCTCAATCAGCAAATCCAGGAGTTGATAAGCCGACAGCCAAAGCTCAACGACGTCATTGAACAGCAACTCGCCCAAGCGTTTGGCACTGCGCCTCCCGTAGACCCAGCGACACTCTATGTTCATCGCTATGACACTGATGAACATGGCCAGCGCAGGCTGCTCTCGGTGCAAACCATCACACAGGCCCTCTTCGACACATTGCTCAAGCTCAAGGCCTCCTCCGCTGCTGACGCCTCTGCCGAGGGTACCGAATCGGGCTTCTACATAGGCACCGCGCCCGCCGACAGCGACCAGCAGTTGAACGCCCGCGGCACGTTGATTTCGATGGCCCAGGCCCTTGAAAAAGCACTGCCATTGAGCCTTGCCCGGTTCTGGACAGAACCACGTCTCGGCGAAGCCAACCCTGAGTCACCACAAACCGAGTTGCTGGCTATTCATCGGGAGATGTTATCCACCCTGGCCGCTTTGCAGGTGCAAGACGGTACGTTGACACCCGCCGCCAAGACGTTGATCGACCAGGCGTTTCAACACCCCAACCTGGCAGCGCGTGAGAGCGCGATGAAGGATGGAGAGCGGCCTGGGGTCTACCCGCTCAAGCTCGATACGCCAAGGCCCGACGGCAGCCTTTTGGCAGGGGCTTTTCTGCTCACCAGCAGCGATGGTTCGTCGACCACGCGTCCTTTCGATAGCCCGTCCACGGACAGGACCTTAACGCCCGGCGACCAGCGAGGCCTTACGGTGCTGTATACCCCCCGCGATGGCTACGAGGTGTTCGACAGCCCGGCCAAAGCGCTGCAAACGTTGCGTCAGCGCATCAGCGACTACCCCGACGCCGCGCAGCAGTTGCTGCAAAGCCTGCCGCTGGCCACCCAGCAGAGCCTCAAGCCTGGCTGGAAAAATGAGCTTAGCCAAAACCTCACCCCGCTAACCGGCGACGTCATTGCGGCAGGCGTACCGCAATTGCTCGAACACCAACGCCAACAGGTAAACACCGAACTGCAAGTGCTGTACGAGCCCCAAAGCAGCGAAATGAATGTTGACCCCTGGCGGCAACCGCAGGTGCAGGGGGCCCTGGAGCAGGCGTCTGACCTGGGGGCGCATTTCGACGGTGCCAACGCTTTGTGGGCCCGCACTGAGCGGTTGCTGGATCGATTGAGCGCTCTGGACGGCCGCCAGCTACTCGACCAACAGTTGGAGGACCGCAAAAACTGGCAGTACCTGGCGCAACAGCTTAACCAGGCGGGCCAAAGCCTGGCGGAAAATGCCGCCACGCGGGACGTGTCGGCGGTCTTGAAAAACGTGCCGATGAATGTAGCCCCAGGCTCGACCCACTACCAGCCATACGTCCTGGCCCCTGGAAAGTCCGTCAGCCTGGAAGCCTTCGTCCGTGAAAATGGCTTGCCTCTGCCCAACACGCGGAGCGAGCTGCTGGCGCTGGCCCAAACGGCAGCGGCGCGAGCACAACAACACCCATTCGGTAATTTCGGCGGTGGCTTGTCCTGGCCGATCCCCTTGAGCCTGAGCGAGCAGCAGTCCCTGCGTGACGCGGCGATTGAGCATGCGACCCAACACCCAGACGCACCGCAAGAGAGTCCGGCACTGGGTGTGCTGGACTATTTGAACCGTCGCCAGTCGCTTTCGGCCACGCTACTTGAAGATCCGGTCAAGGTGCTGGAGGCCTTGGTCAGCTCGACTGACGGGCAGGCGTTGGGGTTGGCGATGCAAACCCACTTCAATGGCATTTCCACACCAACCAGCGTCAATGACTACGCACTGGCGGCCATCAATCTGGCGCTGGATCCGGAGGCCCTCACGGCGCCTCGTCGAAACTGGGTGGCCGGCTACGACCTGGCGGACAAAAAACACTGGGGCAAACCCCTCTCAGCGGTATTGGAGGGCCTTACCCAGCGCTTGATCGACACCCAGCGGGCGTCACCTGCATTGGCCAAGGCGGGCGCGCACCTGTTACTCATGCGAGCAGCGCCGCACTTGCTGGTCAAAGACATCCCCGACAGTGTGGTCTACGGCAGTGTGGCGTGGGCGAATCTTTGTATCGCGGCCGCTGCGATTGAGGCCCAATCGCCGGGCCGGGTGGCCAGCATGACCTTTGCCGAAGTGATGATCACCGCCGCCGATCTGCCCGCCGCCTCAACGCCTGCGCAAGCCGCGGTAGTGCTCGATTGGGCCGTGACCAAAAACATCCTCGCGGCAAAAGACGATGGGCTTTACACACAAGACGACATCGATGAGGCGCTGGCGGCGTTCAACCACCAGCAAGAAAAACTCAAGGAGGCCAGCGCGTTACTCGATACACCCATGCCAGACCGTGAACAGTTGGCCGAGGCGTTACTGCAGAAAGAGTTCGGGGAAAACGTGGCGTTGGACGACAAGATATTCGCCAAAAAACCCCAAGGCCTGCCCCCCAAACCCGGTAAGCCGTATTCAATGCGGGAAATTCTCATGGAAGGCGTGGTCATGGATGATCAATGGGCAATCAAGAACGAGACCCATGGTGTTGACTTTGATGCGTTCGTCGCATTCACCAAACGTCCGGAGTCCAATATTCAAAAAACCTTTGATGACACCTTTGCGACCGCAACCACCTACCATAAGACAGTCAAGAAACTGTCTATCGTCAATGCGCTGACCAACCTCCCACCTGACGATCAAAAAAACCTCAGCCATGGAAAGCTCAATTATTACCAGGAGAAAAGCTACAAGATTGGAACGTTGGGGAACACGCTATTTCATACCAGCCCCAAGATATTGGTGACCGCCGAAAACGACGGCGCTCTCAGTAAATATGAGTTCGATACAGAAAAAGGCCTGATCAAAAAGCTGGGAAACACCGCTGTCTCGACCAAGCCTGAGGTATTTCATAACGAAGTCACTCAGATAGAAGAGTTTTTCCCCGACGTCAGCAAGAGTAAAGCAGTTGATGGCGTATGGACGTTCGCAAACTTTATTCCGGGGCTTTCCAACATCAAATGGGTAGACAAGGACGGTTTTAAAAGAAACCCCCTTGATAACTCCCGGCCCTCCACCTCGTCTGAGCCTTACCTGTTCACCAACCGCCGCGCTCTTCACCTCGCCGACTCGGTCGTCAAGGCATTGGATCTTGATAACCCGGCGATCAGGAAAGCGGCGGCCGGAACGACGTCTTCCGAGCACAGAGCCGAACAGACAAGGACCTTGAGGAGTTTTTTCCTCGACCTTATTCCCTTCCGTTCAGCCATCGTCAACTTCATAGAGGGTAACTACAGCGAGGGTGTCACCGATGTCGCATTTGATATCTTCGGCTTTATCACCGCCGGAATCGGCGCTGCTGCCAAGGCCGGAAAAGTGTTGAACCAAGCCGGTTCTGCACTGAGCAAGGCGCTCAAGGTGACAAAGATCATGGTTCCCCCGCTGCTCAAGGAACTCAACCCGTTTGACGGTGTGGGTGACCTGTTACTCGGCGCAGGAAAAGTGGCCTACGAGGGAGGCGGCGCGCTCCGTAACGGGATGCGAACACTCAAGGGCACGGCAAGCCGCGAAGCTCTCCTCCTCGCCAACAAGCACTATGACGCGGCAGCCACGGGGTCAATCAAAGTGGGGGACTCGTCCATCATCGGGAATGCCGTAAAACAAAACGACCATTGGTATAAATTCAATGCAGACAGCTTGCAGCCTTACGGTGCGCCGGCTGATTTCACCCCCACTGATACACTGATGCCAGCTGCCACCAAGTCTCACACGCCTACCTCTCACCGTGCTCGTCCCTACCCATCACGCCCCCCTTTCCCCCACGTAGGCGCGACTAAAGAAGCACTGCCTGCCGGAGACTATGTAGAACAAACAGCAGGAAAACTGATACCGGGGCATTTTATTCCGGGCAATGGAATGGATCAGACAAAGGCACGTTTCACTCAGCAGATGGAAGATTATTACACCGCTACAAAGACACCTGGAGCCTTACCAGTACAACCGACTATCCCGTCAGTGCCTAAGCCAATCAGTCCGCAACAGTTGATTACCGAAACCTTGCAAGTATCGCAAGGCGTGGTGTTTGGAGAGCATCACTCACAGATGGCCAGCTTCAAACTGCTGATGGACAGTATGCAAACGTTCGTCGCGCAAGGTGTCAAGAAGGTCTATTTCGAGGGTGTGATTGATCTCCCAGGGGTGGGTGCGGTAGATGACGGCATCAGTAATTTGGGCAACCTAAAAAAGGCCCGGACCAACCCGACCTACCAAGACCTTGTAAATGAGTTCAAAAAAAACGGCATCCATGTCTTGCCCCTCGATCACTACTACCTGACCCGACATAAGGATGACCTTTTACGCAGCCGCACCGTCTCGGGAGTCAACTCCGAGATACGCCTCAAAGAGTTCAATTACTATGCAGCCGAAACGATCCAGGCCAACTCCGGTACCGAAAAGTGGGTCGCCCTGGTCGGCAATGCGCACATGAATACGTCTGAGGGCGTGACAGGCTTGGCGGAACTAACCGGCACCCTGGGCATTGGCGTCTTTGATAACGCGAATGTGCCCCACTCCATGGGGCTCATCGATACGAGGCATATCCCCGACCCTGCTAAACCGTTAAAGCGAGGGGACCTTCCCGGCAACCTGCATATCTACATGAAGCCCTAATGCACCCAGCGCTGGTACAGCCATCGTGCCAGCGCATCCAACGCAAACCCCAGTAGCCCGATCAACACCACCATCGCCATCAGCTCCGAATACGCCAAGCGGTCCCGGGTATCGAGGATGTAATAGCCCAGCCCTGCACTGACCCCGAGCATTTCGCACGGCACCAGCACGATCCACAAGATGCCAATGGCCAGGCGTACGCCGGTCAGCACATGCCCGACCACACCTGGAATGATCACCCGGCGCAAGGTCTCCCAGCGCGTGGCACTCAGGCTCTTGCTCAACTGCAACCAGCGCGGGTCAAGCTGACGCACGCCGGCAGCGGTGTTGAGCATGATCGGCCACACCGCAGCGAAGGCCAGCAGGAAGTAGATAGGCTGGTCCCCAACCCCCATCAGCATCACCACGATAGGCATCCAGGACAGGGGCGAGATCATCCGCAGAAACTGGAAGGCCGGCGTGGTCGCGGCCTCCAGGTTGCGCGAACTGCCCACCAGCAGCCCCAGTGGCACACCCACTAACAAGGCGAGAAACAGCCCGACAAAAATGCGCTTCAGGCTGACAGCGATGTGCAGGTACAGCTCACTGCGCCCAAGTAATTCCCACAAGCTGCTGAAGGTCGATGCCAGGGAAAAACGCGCCGACAAACCGTCGGCCTCGCCAAACACTTTCACTCCCAGCCACCACAACACCAACAACCCTGCCAAGCCGCTGATACCGAGCAACCAGCCCGGCCATACGGCGGTTTTGCCGTTGTTCAAACGCCAATCTCCTCGTGCCGCTCATAACCGTCCGGCAAGCCGAAGGTCTTCATGCCGCCCACCGCTTCGATCGCGTGACGAACGAAGCGATCATCCACCAGGTCCTTGGCGACGAAGGCCGGATCAAGATCGGCGAGGAACTTCTTGTCGCCTTCGATCAAGGTGTCCTTCAAGCGCCGCACCAGTTCCTCGGTGTAGCTGGGGAATGGATAAGGCTGGAAGTCGATGCGGTGCTCGTCCCAATTGGCATGCTGGATCGCGCCGTCGGCCAAGTAGGCTGCGCGGTCGCTGGCAGCCGGGGCCAGTACTTTGCTCAGTACGGGTTCTGCATGTGGCGTGTAACGGTTCGGGCCGTCCTTGGACAGCAACTTCACTGCCTCTTCGCGGTTGTCGCGGGTCCACACCTGGGCCTTGACGATGGCGTTCACCACCTTCTGTGACCACTCCGGGCGGTTGGTCAGGTCATGTTCGTGCATGAACACCACGCAGCACGCGTGGTTGCGCCACACATCGCCGGTAAAGCGCTGCACACGGCCGACCTTGAGGTTCTCCGCCAGGGCGTTGAACGGCTCGGCGACGATGTAGCCGTCGATGCGCTTGCTGGCCAAGGCTGGCGGCATGTCGGAAGGTGGCAACACGATCAGGTTGACTTCATTGGCGGCAATCGAGCTACCGATCGCCCGCGTCACCGGAGTGAGGCCGTTGTCACGGAACAGTTGCTGCACCACCACGTTATGGATCGAGTACCAGAACGGGATCGCCACCGACTTGCCGCCCAATTGCTTCACGTCGGTTATACCTGGGGATACGGTCAAGCCCGAACCGCCGACGTGGTTCCAGGCCACGACCTTGGCCGGCACTTTGCTGGCGTAACGCGCCCATACAGTCATCGGCGACAGCAGGTGAATCACATTGACCTGGCCGGAGATAAACGCCTCGATCACCTGGGCCCAACTGCGCAATAACACCGGGCGTTCAGCCTTGATGCCTTCGGCTTCGAACAGGCCATTGTTGTGAGCCACCAGCAAGGGCGTAGCGTCGGTGATGGGCAGGTAACCGATGCGTACCGGCGCGTCCGGTTCATTGGCTGCACGAGCCTGCAGGCTGCTGAGCAGCGGCAAGGCACCGGCAGCGCTTAGCACCGCCGATAGTTTGAGAAAGTCACGGCGCGAGTGGGTCAGGTCATCCAGACACATGGTTGAGCTCCTGTTGTTCAAAGGGGTTGGGGTGGGGGCGGCTCGCCTGCCGTAAGGTTTTCAGAATATCGATACGCAGCGCGCCGATGGCCTCGACCTGCTCTTCCCGCGGTTGCGGCAAGTCGATATGCCATTCGCCCAGGGTGCGCGCCGGGCGGTTACCCAGTAGCAGGATGCGGTCGGACAGCAGCAGCGCTTCGTCGATGTCGTGGGTGATCAATACCGCCGCCGAGCCCTGCTCACGATTGACCTTGAGCAGCAGGTGCTGCATGTCGGCGCGAGTGACTTCGTCCAAGGCGCCGAACGGCTCGTCGAGCAGCAGCACTTGAGGCTGGCGCGCCAGGCAGCGGGCCAGCGCTGTGCGCTGGGCCATGCCGCCGGACAATTGCGCCGGAAACTGCTGGCGCGCATGGTCCAGGCCCACGGCAGCAATGGCGTGGTCGACACGCCGGCGCCGCTCTTCAACACTCAAGTGCGGTTGGCGGGCGAAGTCCAAGCCAAAGGCAACGTTCTTTTCCAGGTTCAACCAAGGCAACAGACTCGGGTCCTGAAAGGCCACCGCCACCCGTGGGTGCGGGCCGCTCAAGGGCTCGCCCAACACCCGCACGCCGCCCGCCTGGGGCACCTGCAAGCCGGCAAGCACACGCAACAGGCTGGATTTACCCACGCCGCTGGGGCCGAGGATCGACACCACTTCGCCCGGCTGCAACTGCAAGTCGAACCCTTGCAGCACCAGGCCGCTGGCATACCCCAGGCAAATTCCCTGGGCCGTCAATACCGCCTGGCTCATAGATTGGCCTGGCGATGCAACTCGGTACGCAATTGCACCAGGCTGGGCGTCACAATCGGCACAAATGCCGATTCACGCCAGCGCCGGGCAAACCCGCTACCGTGGGCGGTCAGGTAAGCCTTGCCACCGCTGGCTTGCAGTTCAAGCTGCACAGCGCTTGCAGCGGTTTCCGCCAGGGCGATGCGCAGCTTGAACAAGGGCACCGGGTCGGCGGTAAAGCGCCCGGCCAACAACCCATTCTTAAGCTCGCTGACCAGATGATCCAACGTCGCCCGCAAGGCTTCCAGCTCGTCGCGCAACACCGTACGACTGGCGCCCAAATGGTTGGCCACCTCGGCCAGGGAGCGCCGGGCCAAGCCAATCGACATGCCACATTGCAAGCCCAGAAACGCCGGGCGCACGGCTGGCAAGAACTTGCGCGCATCTTCGTGCAGCAACCAGTCGCGGCTCAACTCCACACCTTCCAGGCCAAGCGCCGCAGTGTTGCTTGATTGCAGCCCGAGCAGTTCCAGGTCGCGTGAGCGCTGCAAACCTGCCACCGAGTCCGGGATCGCCAGGATAAACGGCGTGCCACCGCCCGCATGCTCAATGGCCGCCGCGGCGACAAAACCGTTCTTGCGCAGGTTAGTCACCCAATGCAGGCGGCCGTTGAGCGTCCACCGTGGTCGTTGGGTTCGGCGCTGATCTGCAACGACTCGATGCCCGATATAAACTTCATTGCATTGGACAGCCCGGTTGCCCCGGCCAACTTGCCACTGAGCAGATCCGGCATCAGTTGTTCGCGCAGACGCTGATTCGGGCTCTGCAACAGGTACTCGATAAACGAGCGCTGGCCCCAGCACACAAACGCCGCCGCCAGGGAATGGCTGGCAACATTGGCGATGGCCTCGACCGCACCCGCCACATCACCGCCCAGGCCGCCCAGTTGCGTGGGTACACCGATTTTCAGAATATTGGCTTCTGCCAGCCTTGGCAGCACTTCCTGTGGATCGCAACTGCCCACGTCCAGGGCCTGCGCTTGAACATCGAGCCAACGGCTCAAGATTGGGTCAAGCATTCATGTCTCTCCTTTTTACAGCAGGTGGGCCAACGCCGATTCAGCTTACCGGTTGTTCCCAACGGTATTGCGCCAGCTCCGGGTTCAGCGGGGTACGCGCAAACACGTTGGCGAAGTTGCACAGGGTGGCCAGGCTCACGCCCAAGATGACTTCCAGCGCGTGGCCGTCGGTGTAGCCAGCGGCGCGGAACGCCTCAAAGCCTGCATCGCTGACATCGCCACGGGTGGCGATCACTTCACGGGTAAAAGCGGCGAGTGTCTCATAGCGCGCGTCAGGCAGCTCACCACGCCGACGCAGGGCCTCGATCACTTCCTCGGGCAGCTTGGCTTTGTTGCGCGCAACGGCGGTATGGCCGGCGACGCAGAAGTCACAACCGTGGGTGGTAGCGGCGATCAATTGCACCACTTCGCGGTCGGCCAGGCTCAGTTCTGCCTTGGCATTCAAGCCGGACACAGTGATATAGGTTTCCAGAGCAGCCGGTGCGTTGGCCAGTACGGCCAGCAAATTAGGGATAAACCCCGAGCCTTTCAGCGCATTTTCCAGGAAGGGTTTCGCCGCTTCCGGGGCGGTTTCAGGCGTGAGCAACGGTACACGGGACATGGAGTGGTCTCCTGTTGGGTTAGAGCCCACAGTCTGTTGGTTCTAAAAAATCGGCTCAATAGGCTAAAGTAGCGATTACTTGCTCTTGAGTCTTTCAATTAGATGAATTCGTCCGATGTGCTTGTCGATTGGTTATTAGATAGCCTCGAACTCAACACCAGTCTGTTTCACGTCGGCCGCTATTGCGGTGACTGGCATGCCAGCACGCACGGCCTGGCCCAGGCGAGCTTCCATCTGATCGTCCAAGGCGAATGCTGGCTGCATATCGATGGCGACCCGGTAGCCCAGCATTTGAATAATGGTGACGCGGTGTTTCTGCTGCGCGACTTTGCCTATCGATTGTCCGGGGAAGCCGCGGCGGCAGACGCGCAGGAATGCCCGCGCCGCCCGATGGTGCCTCTCGACAGCAGCGCCACGGACGGCGTGGGATTAGTCTGCGGCTTCTTTCACTTTCAGTCCGGCCTGTCAGCGATGATCGTCGACGGCCTGCCCGCCTGGATTATCCTGCGTGCTGGCGATCCGTCGCTGACCGCCGCACGCAACCTGTTCGAATTGATCCTGCAAGAGTGCGAGCGCACACCGGCGCCCTCCGCTGCCTTGCTCGAACGTCTTTGCCATTTATTGTTTCTGTATGTATTGCGCCAGCAAGTCATCGACAACACTGAGCTCGGCGGCCTCGCGGCGCTTGGCCGAGCCCCCACGTTCGCGCACCTGCTGGAACAATTGATCGCACGTCCGGCCGAGCCCTGGAGCCTGCAAAGCATGGCAGCCTGCACCGGCTTGTCACGCTCGGCGTTTTTCAAGCGCTTCAGTGAACTGTGCGGGCAATCGCCAGGGCACGTGCTGCTGATGATGCGCATGCGCCACGCGTGTCGGCTGTTCAAACAAGACCAAACCGTGGCGGATGTGGCCTTGGCGGTGGGTTATCAATCAGTGGCGGCGTTTACCCGGGCATTTCGCAAAACCACCGGCCAGCAGCCTGGTGCTTACCGCAAGGACCAGTTGCGAAGCTGAGAAACGCGTGAGTCGTGCTGCCTACCGCCAGTTGCAAGAAAATGACCGCCGGCAACCCTGGCAGGTCATTGATGCAGGCCCGGCCCAAACGCCTTGACGCAAATCCTTCCCCGCCCTTCCTGGAACGCTTTCAGCCGATCCTCCACGCAAGAGTAGTCATGACACACCGTCAGACTTTCTGCGATCAACCTGAAGGACACCTGATGCTATCCCCCCTCACTCAACCAGCAGTAAGCCCCAACTACACAGCCTCCACCGAACCGGAAAAACCCAAGCCGTCGCCCTACGACCCACCCTCCGACCTGACGCCGGGCGTCCCGAACATCAGGACGCATCGACTGCTGGGCGTAGGTTGCCGGGCCGACCGCGCCCGATAAGTTGACCTTGCCACCGCCAATGCCGGCAAGGTCACCCTCACGCCATTCAACTTTGCACCATCGTACCTCAAGCTCCGTCTGACCCAGCCGATAGCCCGACGAAGCTCTAAAAAAGCCGCGTCGACTATAACGCTTCGTAAGGACGACCTCCCATGCCCCCACTGCGCTCTATCCAAGCCCGCTACACCCTGTTTCTGGTGTTATTCGTCCTGGTGCTATTCGTATTGACCGTCGCAGGCATCGGCCAGTTGGTCGCCCCCAAACTGCAGCACACCGAAGAGCAGGTGGTGCTCAACCGGGTGGCCGAAGTGGCTCAACAGATCCAGGGCGAACTGAACAAGGTTCAAGCCCAGCAACGCACAATCACCCAAACCATCCCCTTGCTCGACAGTGATGCCATCGATAAGGTCCTGCCCGGCCTGGTGGACCAGTACGGCGAGCTTAAAGTGTTCGGCGGCGGTATATGGCCGTTGCCCAACCAGCGTACGCCGGGGCGCGCCAAGCACAGCACCTTCTGGCACCGCGATGCCTCGGGCAAGTTGGCGGTGAATACCTTCTGGAACAGCGACCCCGCGCCCAATTACTACGACCAGAGCTGGTACAAGGGCGGCCTCGCCGCGCCTCGTGGCCAATGCGCCTGGGCCGCTGCCTACAAGGACGATGCCAGCCAGGAGCCGCGCACCAACTGCGCCATGGCGATCCAGCGTGACGGAGCCGCCTATGGCGTCGCCACCATCGACGTGACCCTGGGCTTCTTCAATGACCTGGTGGCCAACAAGGAAAAAGACATCGGCGGCCAGATGCTGATCGTCGAGGCTGACGGCAAGATCATCAGCAACAGCACACGCTTCAGCGGCCCGGTGGTGTTGAAGAACATCAGCGAACTGGCCGGTAGCTCGGCCTTCGCCACTCAGGTCAGCAAAGCCCTACCCCATCGCGACCAAGGCTTGCAGCGCAGTGAATTCGACAATCAAGGCGTGGACAGCACCTTCTACATGCGGGCCATCGAAGGCACGCCGTGGTTCCTCGCCACCGCCCTGCCCACTGCGCTGATCACCGCCCAACGTAATGAGGTGCTCGGCAGCCTGGCGCTGGTGCAAATCCCCATGGTGTTGCTGCTGGTGCTGTTAGCGGCGTACGCCATCCGCCAGCTGGTGCAGCGCATGAAGTCACTGAAAACCAATATCGACGCGCTGTCTGCCGGCGATGCTGACCTGACGCGGCGCATTACTATCCGTGCTGAAGACGAGTTGGGTGCCATTGGCCATTCGGTGAACCGATTTATCGTCTACCTGCAAAACATGATCGGCGAAGTGACCCAGGCCACCGGCGCCATGTCGTCCGGGCTTGAGCAGTTGCAGCAGGCCTCGGCGCACACCAACCAGATCCTGGTGCGCCATGCCTCGGAAACCGACCAGACCGTCACCGCCATCACCGAAATGAGCTCCACCGCTGACACCGTGGCGCAAAACGCCGCCGAGACGGCCTCGTTCACCCAGCGTGCCAATGAGCATGCCGACCGCTCACGCGTGGTCGTCGGTGAAGCCTCCACCAGCGTCAGCGCCTTGATCGGCGAGGTTGCCAGCGCCACCCACACCGTGGAAAACATGCGCCAGGACGCCGCACGCATCACCGAAACCCTCGGCGTGATTGGCGCCATTGCCGGCCAGACCAACCTGCTGGCACTCAACGCCGCCATTGAAGCAGCGCGAGCGGGCGAGCAAGGCCGCGGTTTTGCCGTGGTAGCCGACGAGGTGCGCGCACTGGCAGCCCGCACCCAGGCCAGCACCTCGCAAATCAACGAAATGCTGGCGCGCTTGACCACTGGCGTCAGTTCCTCGGTCACCGCCATGGAAAATACCCAGGCCAGTTGCCAGTCGGCAGCGGATGCCACGGCGCGGGTCAACACCGGCCTGGATGAGATGGCCGGCTCAGTCAGCCATATCAACAACCTCAGCACCCAGATCGCCACGGCCGCCGAGCAGCAAAGCGCAGTGACCGAAGAGATCAACCGCAGCATGGTGCAGATCCGCCACATGGTGGATGAGCTGGTGCAAAGCGGGCATGCCACGCAAATCAATACCCAGAGCCTGCTGGAGGCCAATGGCCGGGTGATCAGCTTGATGGGGCGCTTTAAAGTGCGTTGATCAATGGTCTGAATACTCCCGTGCAAAGCACGGGAGTCGGACTATTCTGACAGCTCCTAGTGTAATAACCCGCACACAGGAGGTGTGTCATGCACGCGACTGAGCATTCGATCCGCTTGGAGCACATCAGTCAGGAACGCTTCATTCAAGCCCCCATCGATACCGTATACAACTATGTCACCCAGCCCGACCGCTGGCACGAGTGGCACCCCACCTCCCTCAGTGCCGATACCGGCACCAGCGGCTCACTGCCCGTCGGCGCACGTTTTACTGAAGTCGTTAACCTGCTGGGTATTCGCGTCCCCATGAGCTACCGCGTGCAAATCGCCCGCTGCCCCAACGAATTCAGGACTGTGTTCACCTCGTTGGCGGTTGACGGCGCTATCCATTACTTCCTGCAAGCTCATCGTAACGGCACGCTGTTCAAGCGCGTACTGACCTATGAGACCGAACTGCAACTGGCGACTTTGCACGAGCGCATGGTCGAGCTGTCGGCGATTGCGCTGGACCAGCTCAAGCAACGCTTGGAAAACCCAGCCTTCGTATAATTTAGAAACATTACCACGGTGCCCCATTGCAAAAAGCAGGGAGAATGCGCGGTTTATTGCCGCGTTTTCAGTGAGACCCACGATGAAAAACCCATTGCGACTGGCCCTGCTCTGCGCCCTCTTCACCAGCACCCTGGCCCAGGCCGCCGACCTGATCCCTATCGACGTGCACCGCGACGCCAACTGCGGCTGCTGCAAAAAGTGGATCAGCCACCTGCAAAGCAACGGCTTCAAGGTCAACGACCATGTGGAAGCAGACATGAGCGCGGTCAAGCAACGCCTGGGCGTCGCACCGCGCCTTGCGTCCTGCCACACCGCCGTGATCGACGGCAAATTCGTCGAAGGCCATGTGCCCGCCGAGCAGGTACTGGCCTTGCGCAAGCGCGACGATCTGCTCGGCATCGCCGCACCGGGCATGCCCATGGGCTCGCCAGGCATGGAAGTGGACGGGCGCAGCGAGGAATATCAAGTCATCGGCCTGACCCGGGACGGTAAAGACGTAGTGGTGGCCGACTACCCGGCCCACTGATCGGTGCCGATGGGTTACCTGGGGCTGTTCGTCGCGGCGTTTGGCGCCGCGACGCTGTTACCCCTGCAATCGGAAGCCGTGCTGGTCGGCCTGCTGCTCAGTGGGCATTACAACCTGTGGCTGCTGCTGGGCATCGCCACGTTGGGTAACGTGCTGGGTTCGGTGGTCAATTGGCTGCTGGGGCGCTCGGTGGAGCGCTTCAAGGAACGGCGCTGGTTTCCGGTGAGTGCCAAGCAGCTGGACAAAGCCCGCGGGCATTACGCGCGCTGGGGGCATTGGACGTTGTTGCTCAGTTGGGTGCCGATCATCGGTGATCCGCTGACCTTGGTGGCCGGGGTGATGCGTGAGCCGTTGTGGCGGTTTCTGCTGTTAGTCAGCGTGGCCAAGAGCGCGCGTTATATCGCGCTGGCTGTACTCACACTGATGCATCTTTCGCCTGGATAGAGCGACCATTTGTCGCTACTGTCAATTCTGACAGCTAGACACGCTTTGCTGGCCAGCGCTTCATCACTCTTGCCTATACGCCCACGAATACCCTGTGGGTTTCTCATCGCAAGGAGTGTCGCCATGCCCGCTGATCCCGTAATACCTCCTGAAAAAAAATCACCGCCGCCTCTAAATGGGCAAACGATTGACACTGACTTAGACGAACCTTTTTCAAAGTTCTCCAAAGTTGACCTGAGTCTTTTTCCTGACGAGCTCTATGACTACGGGCTAGGCATTCGACAAGTAGTGCCTAATCTAACGATGTTATTCGAGCGTTGGACTTCCTTGAATCTCTTCGACGAGTACTACCTGTACACCGACCGGGATGAGTATCCGCTCGCAGCTGACACGGTTATGTCACTAACAGAAAACCGCTACCCTTTGCATGTACCAGAACACCAAGTTCCAAGAGGTGAGGTTTTTATCTGGGGGCGTGTCGTTCGTGTAGGTCCCGGCACGCCTAGTGAATCGCCAGGCCAATTTATTTACATAAAGACGACCCGCCCCGGCGGGGTCAGCAAAGACCCTGAACCTGGGCAGCCCGGATGGCATGATGGCCTGACCCTGCACATTGAAGGTTTTCCAGAAGGTAGTGTCATCAATCTAGATAACACAAAGGACGGCGCGGACGCTGTCATCCACTTTTATCGAGATATGCGCAAGAACGACCTTATTGATCTGCGATGGGACGGTATTAAAGTTCAACAGCGGGTAACCCAGCTCGACGTCGACGCAAAGGAAGTCAGAGTGCATGTTCCTGCGTCTGACATCCTGCAGGGTAGTCTCAAGGGGCCGGTAACTATCCGGTACCGAGTAATCGATTTTGTAGAAAATATCTCCGGCGGGGAGAAGTTCCAGTTTTCCAAGCCGTACCACCTGATTAGTGAACTGGACCCCGGCTTACGCGGAGCGCCCGAATTCCTCGTCAATGGCACACCGACGCTACAAGTCGATTTCGATAAAGATTACGCATCGCAGTTCAGTGTGAAAGCGTCCCCTGATGTGCTACCCGATCCGGCTCCTGTCCCGCCTCACCGTGTCACCGTTACCTTGAAAGCAACGCTGGCGGATGGCTCGATGAAATCCTTCACCTTGGGGGATGTAGAAGACCAAAACACCGGTGAGACTCTTACGTCAGTTCCCGCTGAAATCATCAATGAGATCGTAGGGGGCTCGTTCAACGCTTCTTACTTATGGCATGACAGCGCAGGTAATGCGCTTGGGCAGTCAGCCAGTGTCATGATTGAGGTGGTGGGCACCCCTGCAAGAATGCCGGCGCTCAGAATCGAACCGATTGAGTTGGGGCTGATTGACCCTGATCATGACTGTGTAGCCCACATCCCCGAATACGTACCGTATGCGTTTGATCTATGGGAAACGTTAGTCATCGAGGAAATCGTTGCTGGCGGCGGTGGCGCTTATTATGAGCAAGGTGAGTTGGCTGGCGCGCCGGGTGGTACACGATTGATTCCCAGCGCGGAACTGCAACGGTTCAGGGGGCGCAGCAATGTCGTCGCTTATTACCTGGTAGACGACGGCAAGGCAAAAAATCGTCGCACCCTTGATGTGCTCACGGTTCGAAAATCCGTGGAACTGGGTATTCAGGTGGGTGAGCGCAGTCCCACGATGCCAGCGGCCCAGCTGGAGGGCACCATTGGCAACAACATCAACCCCGAGCATGTGGTAGGGCCAGACGTGCGGGTGATATTTCCTTATACGGGTACACAGGACAAAGACACCTTGCATTACACCCTACTTGGCTCCAAACCTGGCGACCCGCTCAGTGGCACGATTAACATTAACCCAGGCACAGCGGGCAAAGAGCTGCGATTACCGGTGACACGCGACATCATTGACCGCAATAACGGCGGCTCGCTGACTATTACCTATAGCCTGCTGCGACAAGGCCCACCCGAGGAAGTGCTCCGTTCAGAAGTACGCAAGCTAACTGTGGGGCCGGGGATCACTTTGGAGCGCCCTATCATCACCGGCGCCTCGATTTTCCCTGACCAACTCAACCCACTGGCTGCGCTGGATGGGGCCCGAGTGCTCATAAAGTTTCCAATGCGCGATGGTGAGGATATTTTTCTGGACTGGCTGACGGATGACGGCATTGGTAGCACCACCGTACCGGTCAAGGGGAACGCCACGTCGCAAGAGGTTGAGGCGCTTATACCGCGACTCATCATCGCCAAGGGTATTCGTGAGCATGCTCACAGGATCAATGTGCAATACCGTTTCCAACGCGACAGCGTCCCGTATGAATCCGAGATCGTACCCTTGGATCTACTGACGCTTACCGAGTTGCCCAAGACTTATATCGAAGGCATCGGCGATGTGAATGAGCTTCAGTTATCTCGGTTGACTGACGGGGCTCGTACACTGACGCCCGTTTGGCATTTCATTCATCCAGATTGCATCATCTGGGAGGACTTTAGAGGTACCTACAGTAACGGCTCCGATTTTCACCAGAGCACCTATGCGGGTGAACGTTTAGGCGAAGAGGGCGCGCTGATCGGCCTGAACCGCCCTGCTCCGGTAGAACAACTACGTTTGCTCATGGACAACTCGATACTCACTATTCAAATCTGGATTGGTTTGAGCGGTAGCATCGACCCTACCATGGCCCTCCCCCTCACCACTAAGACCTATATCATTCGAGCGACCCAGTTCAGAGATTTTACGGACTTCTTCAACTACTTCCGCAATGGTTGGGAAAACCTCATAGCGGCAAGAGGTGAGCTTGCCATAGAAGGGGCTGAAAACATTTGCTGGCGTGCCACCAAAACCGCAGGTGAAACTCTGCAACCGGGTCTGCTGAAAAACTTTGTCGAACTCAAGGCGAACACGCGCTATGAGGTCAGCTTCTATTGCAAGGTTTCTGGCACGACCGCTCAAACAACCGCGCGTATTGAGTTCGGAGTGGCGGGCACCACCCGAGTGGTGGAGCCGAATCGAAACTGGGCACAGGTGAACCAGGTGTTCACGACACCCGCGACTCCTCCCCTGCAAAATCTCGCAGTACGTCTTTCACTCTCGGTGGGGACCGCAGCCACGTTTATGGTGGATCAAATTGTGGTTCAGGAAACCTCTTAGGTGACGTGAACGAACGTGGGCATTGAAGGCGAGAGGCAGTTGGGCAGACTGCCTCTTTTTTATAGGTGTACATCGCAGCCGGACAAGACTTTGGCAGCGGTTCGCACATGAATAACCCGCGCAAGCGCGGGTTTTAAGGCTCATCCAGGGTGACTATTTTTTGCTTTCAGCGTGGGGGTCAAAGTATTGATTGTCCACATTGCCGCCCCATAACACGTAGGTGCCATCGGTGCGTCGGGCGGCAAATGAGGGGTCGTTATGTACGGGCCTTGGCGGTGGAGGATTCCCGACATAAGGGAAGCGTTTTATCGAGTACAGCTCAACGACATCGCTGCGCACGTATTCAGCCAGTTCAGCAGGAATTTCTCCCGCATCTTCCATCCTTAGTGTGGCGCCCCAAACAGACACGGCTCCTTCTGTCCCGCCTTGCGTGGTAATAACACCGTAGGCACCATTGGTACAGTAAACATCCCGTATTAGGCTGGCCATCAGCGTCTGGCGCAGTGCGGCACTCATTTCCCCACCAGAAGTATGTAACCCATGCAAAACAATGGCATTCGTCGTGCCGTCGTCACGGAGACTTAATAAGAAAAAACTGTGGTCATTGGCATATAAACTCAGATTCCCATCAACAATGATCGCTCTGGACGATACATTTTTACGTTGTCGCTGCGGCTCCTTTTTTTCCGATGGCCGTTGTGGATCTCCTGGTGTTGCACAAGAACCATTAAAGGCAGCCTTAAACTGCTCTTTCACTTGGGGGGGTATCGGATCACCACCAAATCCAATAGCCCCCCAAGCCTCAGCCTGTCCCGACTCGTTCGCTATGAGAAACGCCCAGCGGTTAGCCGTGCAAAGAATGATATTACCGCGCGCTGCTAACGCGGCAGCACCTGCCGACATATTTCCGCCTTCGCCTACCCTCCCCCAACTCACCGCTCGATGGCGCCCTCGGGTGATCGCGCAAAATGCCGTTGTAGCGGCGATAACCGACTCGATCCCGCCGTCATCAATAATGCGTTGCAATTGCTCAACCGGAATAGTCCCCCCACCCGTGGCATGCCCCCATACAGCAAACTCACCATCAGCGGTAAGGGCACAAAAAGAAATGGCTGTCGCAACAATCCTGGTAACAAACATAGAGGCGAGTTGATTCCTGACATCAGCAGGTATCGTGCCGCCTTTATTGGGGTCCCCCCAAGCGTAAACTCGACCGTTTTGTGTGCGAACGGCAAACGCATCATCAGCAGCGTAAATGGCCTCAGGCGGATCAAACAATAAAGATTGTTGAATCGCGTTGGGAATTGTAGAAACAGGGTTATTCACTGGCCCGATAGCAGCGATTCGATTCGCCCCAGGAGCCGGGCTGCTATAAATTATTGCGAAAGCACTCCTCGTACTATAAACAGAGCGAACACCCTGTAAAGGCGGTAACGTGGCAGGAATATCCCCACCCCAGCACAACAGTTGGTTCGTACCCCCTAGCGGAACGAGCGCCGCAAAACTACGTTCCGATGAAAACAACCTGACGGCCTTATTATTTTTGAGAAAACTGATTATCTCTGGTGGCACCGGAAGCCCCCATCCATTTTGCCCTTTTAAGTGAATATCACCACTGGTGGGATCAAGCAATGCAAACACCCCGCCCGTGGAAACAAACAACCTATCCGAAGGCTCTGGAACGTGAAACGAAAAATTACCGCGCTGCTTTAAATAACACCATTCATTTTCTTCATCGGATATATTTTGAAAACCGGAGCGTATTTCATAAAGCGGAGAGAATGCCTCATCCCCCACCTGGCCATCAGACGACACTGGAATAACCGAAAACTGCAGAAATTTATTTCCATCCGCAGCCCGTAGCTTTATATCTAACTGCCCTTCATCGGTGAGGCGTTGCCCATTCAAATACCAATAAAATCTGGACAACCCTTCAGAACTCCCGCCATTGCTGTTGTAGATATAAAAACCATGCACCGTAGCGCCGACTAACACATCACCTACAACTTGTACGTGAGTTGCTTCCGGCTTTACGGAATGAGTCTTGGGTTTTTTCATACCGTTCTCCAAACATTTCGCATTGCGTCATTGAATGAAACAGACCGTCAACAGCGACCAGTGCGGGCCCGTTTGTTGATAACATTCTCGAAGATGGGGATCGTCTACAAATGACCCGCGCAAGCGCGGGTCATTTTCTACTTCGCAATGTTATTTTTTATCCTCAGCACCCGGATCAAAATACTGGTTTCTGACATTGCCCCCCCACAGCACATAGGTGCCATCGGTACGACGCGCCGCGAACGAGGGATCGATATGCGGAGGTGTGGGCGGTGGCCATACCGGCTGTGGCGGCCGTGGCGGTGGCGGTGGCGGTGGGCGCGGTGGGGGCGGTGGAGGATCTGGCCGTCTGACGTAGGGAAATCGTTTGATCGAGTACAACTCAACGACACCACTGCGCACATGCTCGGCCAGTTCCGGTGGGATTTCTCCCGCATCCTCCATCGCCAGAGTGGCCCCCCACACATGAACGGCCCCCTCCGTACCGCCCTGCGTGACGATCACGCCATAGGCTCCATTGGTGCAATAGACGTCTCGAATCAAACTGGCCATGAGGGTCTGCCGTAGTCACCCGCTCATGACAGCACCGTGGGTCGCGTAGCCATGCAGAACAATCGCATGGGTTCGACCGTCGTCATGCCGACTCAGCAAAAAGAAGCTGACATCGGTGGCATACAAACTGAGGTTGCCCTCAAGGATGATTGCGCGGGAAGTAACATTCCCGTGCCGCCTCGGCACTTCTCCCTTATGTGTGGGGCGCTCAGGGTAGCCTGGAAACGCGCAACTATCTTTGGCTGACTTTTTGATCGTGAATGCTGCTTTGATTTCACTTTTCACCGCAGCCGTCAGTGGCGCTCCACCGTATAAAGCGGCTCCCCATGCCTCCGCTTCGCCCGACGCGTTGGCCATTAAAAACGCCCAGCGGTTAGCCCGGCAGAGGACGATATTCCCGCGAGACGCCAGTGCCAATGCCGACGCGGACATGGTACCGCCCTCTGCGGCAGTTCCCCAGCTGACCGCCCTGCGTCGATTCTTGGTAATGGCGCAAAATGCGTTCTCAGCGGCAATAACCGACCCAACCCCCCCATCGTTCAGAATGGCCTCGTACCTATCAATAGGTACATTTGAGATCATCGCGTTTCCCCAGGTAACGAAATCGCCATCGTCAGCGATTGCGCAAAAGCCTGTCGCACAAGCAACGATTCGAACAATAAACATCGACTTGAGACGGTCAATGGCCGCCGCGTGAAGGCCGCCACCGTTGGCAAAGTTCCCCCAGGCATGGACCTTGCCGTTTTGCGTAAGGACCGCGAAGGCATCGTCGGCTGCGTAGATGGCTTTGGGCGCGTCCCACAGCAGTTCTGCTTGAATTTCGTCAGGCACCGTGGAAACCGCTCGGCCCACCGGGCCAATGGCCGCGATCCGGTTGCTGTTGCCAACGGGGTTTTCATAAATGACCGCAAATGCACTTCTTGTGCTGTAGACCGATTTGATACCTCGTAGCGGAGGAAGCGTTAGCGGAACGGTATCTCCCCAACACAGCAATTGGTTGCTGCTTCCTACTGGAACCAGTGCCGCGAAACTGACTTCCGAAGAAAACAGTTTGACCGCCTTGTTGTTTTTCAGAAAATTGATAATTTCGGCAGGAACCGGTAACCCCCAACCTCTTTGCCCTTCAAGATGCATATCTCCGGTAGGTGGGTGTAACAGCGCAAATACGCCTCCCGTGGAAACAAACAGTCTGTCCGACGGCTCGGGCACATGAAAAGAGAAGTTGCCGCGTTGCTTTAAAAAGCACCACTCATTTTCTTCATCCGATATATTTTGAAAGCCGGACCTTATTTCGTACGTCGCAGAAAAATGCTCGATGCCTTTTGTGCCGTCAGAAGCGACAGGGATAACCGAAAACTGTAGATACTTGCCCCCATCCGCCGCGTGGAGTTTTAAATCCAGCTGCCCTTCCTCGAGTAGTGGCTTACCATTAATGTGCCAAAAAAATTCCGACAGCCCCTCATTACCAGCACCGTTACTTTCATATGTATATGAGCCTCGCACTGTGGCGCCTACATACACGTCACCAACAATCTCGACATTCCTTGCTTCAGGTATCATATGTATAGGTATGGGTGTAGGCTTTTTCATCGCTTTCTCCAATACTTACTGTGGTTTCCCAGGGTCAAGCACTTCATTAACAGAAATTTGTGTTGAACCCCAAACAGCATACGTTCCGTTCTGAAGTCTCGCCGAAAAAGCGGCTCGGGAAGACGCAAATGGCTGGTAGGGAGGCAGTCGTTTTATTGAATAAATCTCGCTGACATCCGCCCTTATAGCAAGTTGTATATTTTCCGGAATCTGCCCTGCGTCCTGCTGTGCAGTGGTGCCACCGAAAGCGTTTACGGCCCCCTTGACGCCGCCTTGAGCACTTATCGTAGCGTAGGCACCATTAGTAGAATAAATGCCAGTGATTTGGCTGGCCATCAGCACTTGCCGGGTAGCAGCAGGTATTAATCCTCCAAAACTTGCATGGCCCCAGTTGATCAAGTCGGCGGTATAACCGCCCTCCCTGACCAGCATGAAGAAGCTCATATCATTGGCAAGAAGTTCAATATCGCCTGCTGATGTCACTAAATGGGTCAAACTGCTGGGCTTTTTCCCTGTGCTCTGACAACTGCAATCGCCGCCGGGATTTTCCGATTGCCGCTCATAGAGCTCTGCAACGCGCAGTTGTTTAAACGCGGCACGAATTTGCTCCTTTGCCCCGCTGGCTTCAAAAACTGCCTCTGCATCTACTTCATCTTCCGCCGCGGCAGTTCCTTTCTCGGATGTTGACGTCTTACCGCCAAAACCAAGAGCACCCCAGGCCGCTGACTCTCCTCCGGTGTTAACCATAGCGAACGCATAAGCCGCTCCGGCGCACATGACGATATTGCCGCGCGCAGAAAGTGCCCGGGCAGCATCGTTCATCTGCCCACCATAAGCGCCTCCCCAGCTCAGTGCTTGCGACCGTCTCTTTGTAATCACGACAAAGGAATCACGATTAGCGATTACATGTTTTACGCCGTCCTGATCCATTATTTTTTCAAGATCACCTGGGTTGAGTGCACCACCACTTGCTGCGCCTCCCCAAGGACACAGCGTCTTGATCGAAGGGTCACCAAATCGCTCTGAGCCAATAGCGCAAAAAGCGCCTGCAGAGCAGACAATACTGCTGATGTTCAACTGGTTCAGAACAATCTTCGTAGCGTCAGGAATCAAGCCGCCTGAAGTGGCGTGCCCCCATGAATGAACGCGTCCTCCTTCAGTCAGAACGGTGAAGGCCGCTGCGGTCGCATAAATCGCTTTCGGCTTATCGAATAAAAGGCTTCTCTGAACATCCTCAGGCACCACACCACCATTAGCGGCAGGGCCAATGGCACCAATGGTATTTTTACCAGGTGGCGGGTCTTTATGAATCCACGCGATTGATGACTCGTTGGCGTACACAGACTGAATGTTACTCATGTCTAATGTCGGTGGAATGGGATTAGGAATATGCGGGCCCCATACCAACAACCGGTTTGAACTTCCGAGCACGGGAACCAGCGCACCGAAATCCCACCCGCTTGCAAACATGCGTGTGGCCGGATTGTTTTTCAGATATTGAGCAATTTCAGGAGGCGGGGTGCCTCCTTGGTCAGCACGCCCCTTGACCACCACACTTTGCGTGACGCCGCTTTTAATGGCAAATGCGCCAGACGTAGAGGTGAGTATCCGATCCGGAGGCTCTTCTTTGTATAGAGAAAATGCACCAAACTGTTTGATGTAACTATTTGCATTTTCCTCTTCACTGATATTTTGGTACCCGCGAAAAACTGTTTGACTCTCTGAATACACTTCAATGCCGCTGACCCCCGAATCCGACACCGGCGTAATCGCAAACCTTATTTTCTGCCCAACCATGGATTGGTAAATAACTAAATCCAAGTCTTCCGTATAAGCATGGGGCACTTCATTTATATACCAGCGGCCCAGCGACCGCCCCTCTTGCGCCTCGTCACCTGTTCCCGAATATAGGTAGCTACCGCGAACAGTAGCGCCTGGCATCGGTTCACCCATGATAGTGACACTGGTCGCTATAGGTGCGAGCAGGGGAGTTTGTTCTTGTTCCTTCACGATGGCATCCTCGCAATAAAAATATTTACCGAGAAAGGGAGCCCCCAAAACAACCGGCGAACAGCCGTATCCTTCCGATGCGGGAGCGCAACCACTCGGTCTTAGACTTACTTATTTCAACTGAGCGACATGCTTAGTTAGCGCCAGCGGCGGCAGCCCGTCTACTGTCAGATTTAACAGGGTGCGCTACCGTTCGTCCGGATATTGCGTGCTTCCCCAGCAAGCCGCCGCAGGCCGTTAACTCCGCGATAATCCGCCAACACCAACATCCCTTATTTACGTGCGGAGAACTGTATGCCCCATGCTTTCGTTACATATTTCACCTGCTTGCTCGCTGCGGTGGGGCCGACGTACGCGGCGTCCTCAACCTATGGCCCTGAGCTTCAAGGCTTCCAATACCCCTATCCCGTCGAACACTTCAGCTTCCAATCCCAAGGCAAATCCCTGCAGATGGGCTACATGGACATCCCCGCCACAGGCACAGCCAACGGCCGCAGCGTGGTGCTGATGCACGGCAAGAACTTCTGCGGTGCCACTTGGGAAGGTTCGATCAAGGCCCTCAGTGACGCCGGTTACCGCGTCATTGCCCCTGACCAGATCGGCTTCTGTACTTCCAGCAAACCCGAGCACTACCAGTACAGCTTCCAGCAACTGGCAATCAACACCCATCAGTTGCTGGAAAAACTCGGCATCCAGAAGGCTACGGTGATCGGCCATTCCACCGGCGGCATGCTCGCTACTCGCTATGCACTGATGTACCCCACGCAAACCGAGCAGCTTGGGCTGGTGAACCCCATCGGCCTGGAAGACTGGAAAGCCCTCGGCGTGCCGTACCAGAGCGTCGACCAGTGGTATCAGCGCGAGTTGAAACTGAGCGCCGAGGGTGTACGTAAATATGAACTGGACACCTATTACGTCGGGCGCTGGAAACCCGAATACGAGCGCTGGGTGGATATGCTTGCCGGCCTGAACAAAGGCCCGGGGCACACCCAAGTGGCATGGAACTCGGCGTTGATTTACGACATGATCTTCACCCAGCCGGTGTACTACGAATTCAAGGATGTGCAGGTGCCCACCCTGCTGCTGATCGGCACCAGCGACACCACTGCCATCGGCAAGGATGTAGCGCCGCCGGCAGTCAAGGCCAGGATTGGCAATTACCAAGTGCTGGGCAAGCAGGTGGCCAAGCTGATTCCCCACGCCACGCTGGTGGAGTTTCCCGGCCTGGGTCACGCCCCCCAGATGGAAGAACCGGAACAGTTTCATAAAGCGCTGTTGCAGGGTTTGAACGCCCTTTAATCCAACCTTTTCGAGGCACGCGGGAATGTCGGTACAGATCGCAGTGATTGATGATTGGCAGAATGTGGCCAGCGGCGTGGTGGACTGGTCGGTGTTGGACGCCGTGGGCCAGGTGCATTTCCTCCACGACTACCCCGCAGATACGGCCACGATGGTTGATCGCTTAAAGGGTTTCGAGGTGATTTGCGTCATGCGCGAACGCTCAACCTTCGACAAGGCCCTGCTGCAAGGGCTGCCCAAGCTTAAATTGCTGGTTACCGGTGGCATGCGCAATGCAGCCATCGATATTCCTGCTGCCAAGGCCCTGGGCATCCAGGTGTGCGGCACCGACAGCTACAAACACGCGGCGCCGGAACTGACCTGGGCGTTGATCATGGCCTCCACCCGCAATCTGCTTGGCGAAGCCAACTCGCTGCGTGCGGGCGGCTGGCAGGTGGGCCTGGGCGGTGACCTGCATGGCAAGACCTTGGCGATTCTCGGCCTGGGCAGTATTGGCCAGAAGGTCGCACAGTTTGCCAAGGTGTTCGGTATGCGGGTGATTGCCTGGAGCGAGAACCTCACGCCGCAGCGGGCGGCCGAATCGGGGGTGACCTGGGTCAGCAAGCGCGAGCTGTTCGAGCAGGCCGACATCTTGACCATCCACCTGGTACTCAGTGACCGCAGCCGCGGGTTGGTGGACGCCCAGGCACTGGGCTGGATGAAGCCCACGGCGCGCCTGGTCAACACGGCACGCGGGCCGATCGTGGATGAGCAGGCGCTGGTTCAGGCACTGAGCAGCGGCCGCCTGGCCGGGGCGGCGCTGGATGTCTATGCCGAGGAACCGCTACCGGCTGACCATCCGTTGCGCCGCTTGCCCAATGTGCTGGCGACGCCCCATATCGGGTATGTGAGCGAGCAGAATTACCGGCAGTTCTACCAGCAGATGATCGAAGATATCCAAGCCTGGGCCACCGGCCTGCCCGTTCGCGTGCTGGGCTGACGCACCATTTCAGTGCGAACGCACTCTGTGGCGAGGGAGCTTGCTCCCGCTGGTGCGCCTACTGCGCCCAACATCTGGGAGCGCTGGGCACTTCAGCGGCAGCAGGCTCCCTCGCCACGGATTTAAACCTGCATAAGGTTAAAAGTTTTTTGTCCTACAAAATCTGCCTTAAAACCCTACAGGCTCTAGGATCTGTCCTAGACTCATGACCGATGGGTCCGTTCCAAAACAAAAACCCCGCAAAAAATCGAAACTTTCCAACTCTGCCACAGGTCCAGTTTTAGGTAAGGACGTGCACGTGCGACTCACGCCAATTGCCCGTTCATCCAATCTTTTCAAGCTTGAGCCGCAACTGGCATACGCCTTGCCAGATTGTGTAGCGCGTGTGCGCCTGGCCGCAGGATGCGGTCATTCGGAGCTAATGGCAGCGGGCCATTAGCCGACCAACAGATGGGAGTGCATTATGATCAGTGCCGCAGTAGATACTCAGGGAGAGCGTTTTAGTCAGCCGGCAGGGGGGCCAACGTCTTTGGTCGACCTGCCCAACACTGTGCGGCCGATCGTGAGTCATAACCCGAATCGAAAGAAAGTGTTGTTCGTCACCTCCGAATTCGCCGACCTGGTGAAAACCGGCGGCTTGGGCGACGTGTCCGCCGCCCTGCCCCGCGCCATGGCGCACCTGCACGATGTGCGGGTGCTGATTCCCGGTTACCCGCAAGTGATGGAAAGCGACAACCCGATTCATATCGTCGGTGAGCTGGGCGGCCATGCCGCGTTGCCGCCGTGCAAGATCGGGCGCATGGACCTTAAAGACGGCTTGGTCATCTACGTGCTGATCTGCCCGGAACTGTACGAGCGCGAAGGCACGCCCTACGGTGCCAACAACGGCCGCGACTGGCCGGACAACCATATTCGCTTCGCCCGCCTGGGTCTTGCCGCCGCTGACATGGCCGCCAACCTCGCGCAAATCCACTGGTGCCCGGACCTGGTGCACGCTCACGACTGGCCTGCTGGCCTGGCCCCGGCCTATATGCACTGGCGTGGGTCACGCACACCGACGCTGTTCACCATTCATAACCTGGCCTACCAGGGCGTGGTCAGCCTGGCGTCGACGCCCGAGCTGGGCATTCCACCCCATGCCTTGCAACAGGAAGGCATGGAGTTTTACGGCAAGATGTCGTTCCTCAAGGCGGGCATGGCTTACTCCAGCCATATCACCACCGTGAGCGCCACCTACGCCCAGGAAATCACCACCCCGGAATTCGGTTGCGGCCTGGATGGTTTCCTTGCCAGCAAGACCCAGCAAGGTCTGCTCAGCGGGATTCCCAATGGCATCGACGAGAGCTGGGAAGCCTCCACCGATACGCACCTGACCCACAACTTCAATATCGGCGACTGGGAAGGCAAGGCCATCAACGCCGCCCATGTGCGCGAGCTGTTTGAATTACAGCCATCCAGCGGCCCGCTGTTTGCCGTAGTGTCGCGCCTGGTCTACCAGAAGGGCCTGGACCTGACCGAAGCGGTGGCCAGCTTCATCGTCGAAAACGGCGGCCAGATCGCGATCATCGGCCGTGGCGAGCCGGAAGAAGAACAGGCCATGCGCGAACTGGCGTTGCGTTTCCCCGGCCAAGTGGGTGTGCGTATCGGCTTCAACGAGACCGATGCCCGCCGCATGTTCGCCGGCAGCGACTTCCTGCTGATGCCGTCGCGTTATGAACCTTGTGGCCTGAGCCAGATGTACGCCCAACGCTTCGGCTCGTTGCCGGTGGCGCGTAACACCGGAGGCTTGGCAGACACCATCGAAGATGGCGTTACCGGGTTCCTGTTCAATGAATCCACCGTGCAAAGCTACGAAGAAGCCTTGCGCCGTGCGTTCAAGGTGTTTGCCTTTCCTGGCCTGCTCAACGCCATGCGCAGCCGCGCCATGACCCAGCCTTTCAACTGGTGCCAGGCGGTGGAACCCTACGCCGAACTCTACGAACAATTGGTGGCCAAGGCCCTGGGGAAATCGACTAAATAATCACTGGGAGGGCTTCATAGATGCCGTTACGGACTCTGGAAACCTGGCCCCACGGCGCAATTATGCTGGACGCGCAACACACGCGTTTTGCCCTGTGGGCGCCAGACGCGTTTTATGTCAGCGTTGAATTGGAGCACGGTAAATCCATCGCCATGCTGCCCCAGGCAGATGGCTGGTTCGAAGTAAAAGCAGCGTGCCCCGCCGGCACGCTTTATCGTTTCAACATCGACGGCGAACAGGCGGTCCCCGACCCCGCGTCCCGTGCCCAGGCCCTGGATGTACACGGTTGGAGCCGAGTGGTCGACCCGCATGCCTACGAATGGCGCCATAACCACTGGCAAGGCCGCCCCTGGCACACCGCGGTGATCTACGAGCTGCACGTCGGCGCGATGGGTGGCTACGCCGAGGTGGAGAAACACCTACCCCGCCTGGCCGAATTGGGCGTCACTGCGATTGAACTGATGCCCCTGGCGCAATTCCCCGGCGAACGCAATTGGGGTTATGACGGCGTGCTGCCCTATGCGCCCCACGCGTCATACGGCTCGCCCGAGCAACTCAAGCACCTGATCGACAGCGCCCACGCCCACGGCCTGGCCGTGATGCTCGATGTGGTCTACAACCACTTCGGCCCCGACGGCAATTACCTCGGCCAGTACGCCCAGGGTTTCTTCCAGGAAGACGTGCACACCCCCTGGGGCGCCGGCATCGATTTCGAGCGTCGCGAAGTGCGGGATTTCTTCCTCGATAACGCCTTGATGTGGCTGCTGGAATACCGCTTCGACGGGCTGCGCCTGGATGCCGTGCACGCCATCGACAACCCAGGCTTCCTGCAGGAACTGGCGCAACGGGTGCGCCAACAGGTCGACAGCGATCGCCACGTGTGGCTGGTGCTGGAAAATGAACTGAACCAGGCCAGCCTGTTAAAAGAGCATTTCGACGCCCAATGGAATGATGACTTTCATAACGTATTGCATGTGCTGCTGACCGGCGAGACGGACGCCTACTACAGTGACTTTGCCGAGCAGCCCACCGCCAAATTGGCACGCTGCCTGGGCGAAGGCTTTATCTACCAGGGCGATACCACACGCCATGGTCATGCTCGCGGCGAACCCAGTGGTAATCTACCCCCCAGCGCCTTCGTGGCGTTCCTGCAGAATCATGATCAGGTCGGTAACCGCGCACTGGGCGAACGCCTGCACCAGCTGTGTTCGCCCCAGGCGCTGAAAGCGGCGACCACCCTGTTGCTTCTGTGCCCTATGATTCCGATGATCTTCATGGGCGATGAGGTCAACGCCGCCGAACCCTTCCTGTTTTTCACCGACCATCACGGCGAACTGGCAGAAGCAGTGCGCGAGGGGCGGCGCAATGAGTTTGCCGATTTCGCCGCGTTTCACGACCCCGAGCAGCGCGAACGCATCCCCGACCCCAACGCGCTGCCGACCTTCCTGCAATCGGCGCCCTCCTTCGTCGAGAACGACCACGCCCAGCTTTATCGTCACCTGCTAAGCCTGCGCCACCAGCATGTGGTGCCGCACTTGCCCGGCACCGTTGCGTTGGGCGCGCAGGTGCTGGCGGAGGGCGCTGTCACGGCGCTTTGGCGCCTGGGCAACGGCAGCATATTGCAGATCGACCTGAACCTGAGTGAACAGCCCCTCGATCTCCCGGCACCACCCCACATTATTTTCCAGACGCCTGCCCAGCAAGGTGCGCAGCTACCGCCCTGCAGCGCACGCGTTTGCTTATCCCCTGTTGGAGAACACCCTTGAGCGAAGCGAACCTGGAAACTCTCGCCAGCCGTGCGGGCCTGGCCGTCGATTGGATCGATGCCAACGGTCGCCCGCAGCATGTCGAGCCCCAAGCCCTGCGCGCCGTCCTCAAAGGGCTGGGGCACCCGGCCGATACCGATGCCGAAATCGACGCCAGCCTGCTGGAACTGGAGCAAGTGCAACACGACACGCACCTGCCGCCGTTGATGACCACCGACAGCGGGGACGGCCTGGATCTGGCGCGCTACTTCGCCCCGGACACACCGTGTCGAGTCAGCCTCGAAGGCGGCGAAACCCTTGAGCTGCGCCTTGATAGCGATGCCGTACTGCCCGGGATAATCGCCCTTGGCTACCACCAGGTGCATATCGATGGGCAAACCTTCACCCTGGCCGTTGCCCCCAGCCACTGCTACAGCGTGGCCGACGCGGTGGACAGCCGCCCCGCCCGCGCCTGGGGTTTGAGCGCGCAGCTGTATGCGTTGCGGCGCTCCGGCGATGGCGGCTTTGGCGATACCTTGGCCCTGGAACATTTGGTGCGCTCGGCCGCCGAACGCGGTGCCGACGCAGTGGCGATCAGCCCGATGCACGCGATGTTCAGTGCCGACACCGAGCACTACAGCCCTTACTCGCCATCCAGCCGCCTGTTTCTCAACAGCCTGTATGCCTCGCCCGCCTGCATCCTGGGCGAGCGGGAAGTGCGCAACGCCATCGAGGCCGCCGGGCTGACGGACGAACTGCATGCCCTGGAAGAGCTCACGCTGATCGACTGGCCCGCCGCTGCCAAGGCCAAGCAACGCCTGCTGCGCACGCTGTATGAAGACTTCCGTCACGGGGCGCACCCGCAGCATGCCGACTTCCTGAGCTTCCGCCAGGCCGGCGGCGAAGCGCTGGAAAACCATTGCCGTTTCGAAGCCGTGCAGGCCCGGCGCGCCGCCGCTGGCGAAGACCTCGACTGGCGCCAATGGCCCGACGCCTGGCGCACGCCACAGAGCCCGGCCCTGGCGCAGTTCGCAGAGGAAAACCGCGAAGAAATCGGCTATTTCGCCTTCACCCAATGGCTGATAGCCCGCAGCCTGGAGCGCGCGCAACAAGCCGCCCGTGGCAGTGGCATGGGCATCGGCCTGATCGCCGACCTGGCGGTGGGTGCGGACGGCGGTGGCAGCCAGGCCTGGAGCCGCCAGGATGAACTGCTGGCCGGCCTGACCGTGGGTGCGCCGCCGGACATTCTTAACCGTGCAGGTCAAGGCTGGGGCATCTCGGCGTTCTCGCCCGAAGGCCTCCAGCGCAACGGCTTTCGCGCCTTTATCGAAATGCTGCGGGCCAACTTCGCCCACGCCGGCGGCCTGCGTATCGATCATGTGATGGGCTTGCAACGCCTGTGGGTCATCCCCCTGGGCGCCTCACCCCGTGAAGGTGCCTACCTGTATTACCCGGTGGACGACCTGCTGCGCCTGCTGGCGCTGGAATCCCACCGCCACCAGGCCATCGTCCTGGGTGAAGACTTGGGCACCGTGCCCGACGGCCTGCGCGAAAAACTCAGCGCCCGCTCGATTCTGGGCATGCGCGTGTTGCTGTTCGAACAGAACCACGACGGCCAATTCACGCCGATTCTGGACTGGCCCGACAACGCCTTGGCCACCACCAGCACCCACGACTTGCCCACTCTCAATGGTTGGTGGCACAGCCGCGATATCGAGTGGAATATCCAACTCGGCCTGATTGACGCCCCCACCGTGGAGCAATGGAGCGAACACCGCCTGCGCGAACGCCACGCACTGCGCCAAGCCCTGGGCCAGGACCCGCAGAATTTTGTCGATGAGATCCGCAACGACACCGACCCTATGATCGACGCCAGCGTGCGCTATTTGGGCCACACCCGTGCGCCGCTGGTGTTGCTGCCGCTGGAGGACGCGCTGGGCATCGACGAACAGGCCAATCTGCCTGGCACGACCGATACCCACCCCAACTGGCGCCGCCGCCTTCCAGGCCAGGCCGCCTGCCTGCTCGACACCGATAGCGCTGCGCGCCGCCTCGAATTGCTGGCCGTAGCCCGCAACCAAGCCTACGAGCGTGACCGATGAATGCCCTGCCCTTGCGCGCCACCCAGCGCCTGCAATTTCACAAAGACTTTACCCTCGATGATGCCGTGCCCCTGGTGCCGTATTTCGCCCAACTGGGCATCAGCCACCTGTATGCCTCGCCGCTGCTGAGCGCCCGCGCTGGCTCCATGCATGGCTACGATGTGGTCGACCCTACGCGCGTCAACCCCGAGCTGGGCGGCGAAGCTGCGTTGCGGCGCCTGGTAGCAGCCCTGCGTGAGCACGACATGGGCTTGATCCTCGACATCGTTTCCAACCATATGGCCGTGGGCGGTGCGGATAACCCGTGGTGGCTGGACCTGCTGGAGTGGGGCCGCCTGAGCCCCTACAGCGAATTCTTCGATATCCAGTGGCACTCGCCCGACCCCTTGCTCAAGGGCCAATTGCTGATGCCGTTCCTGGGCAGCGATTACGGTGAAGCCTTGCAGAGCGGTACGCTGACGCTCAAGTTCGACGCCGCTCACGGGAGTTTCTACGCCGAACATTACGAGCATCGTTTTCCAATCTGCCCAAGGGACTACGCCCTGATCCTCGGCAGCGATGAATCGGTCCAACCACTGGCCGAGCGTTTCGCTGCCCTCGCCTATCAGGACGACGCCTACGCCGAAGCCGGTTGGCTCAAGCACGCGTTGGCCGAACGGGCCACTGAGGTGATGCCGGCCATCGACCGCCGCCTGGCCGACTTCGACGGTCGCCAGCCCGAGGGTTTCAACCGCCTGCATCAGTTACTCGAACAACAGGTCTACCGCCTGGCCAGTTGGCGCACCGCCGCCGACGATATCAACTGGCGGCGCTTCTTCGACGTCAATGAGCTGGGCGGCCTGCGGGTAGAGCGCACGGCGGTGTTCGAAGCCACTCACGGCAAGATCTTTGAGCTGATCAGCGCGGGCTTGGTGGACGGCCTGCGCATCGACCATATCGACGGCCTGGCCGACCCGCGTGGCTATTGCCGCAAATTGCGCCGCCGCGTGGACGCGCTGTCGCCCCAGCGCCATCTGCCGATCTTTGTAGAAAAGATCCTCGGCGAGGGCGAGACCCTGCGTGAAGACTGGCAAGTAGACGGCACCACCGGCTACGAATTCATGAACCAACTGTCGTTGCTGCAACACCATCCAGACGGTTTTGCCCCGCTGGCCGACGTGTGGACGCGTCACAGCGAACGCCCTTCGGCGTTTAGCGAAGAAGCGCGACTGGCGCGCCAGCAGATCCTTAATGGCTCGTTGGGCGGCGACTTCGAAAGCGTGGCCCAGGCTTTGCTGCAAGTGGCCCGTGACGATGTGATGACCCGCGACCTGACCCTGGGCGCAATCCGTCGCGCTTTGCAGGAACTGATTGTGCATTTTCCGGTGTACCGCACCTACATCAGCGCCAGGGGCCGCAGCGCGGCCGACGACAAGGTATTCCAGCAGGCCATGGACGGCGCCCGCACCACCCTGAACGAAGGCGACTGGCCGGTGCTCGATCACCTGGAAAAATGGTTGGGCGGCCAGCCTTGGCGCAATCGCCCGGTGGGCCGCGAGCGCAAGATCCTCAAGCATGCCTGCGTGCGTTTCCAGCAACTGACCTCGCCCGCCGCCGCCAAGGCTGTGGAAGACACTGCGTTCTATCGCTCGGCGGTATTGCTGTCGCGTAACGATGTAGGCTTCAGTACCGAGCAGTTCAGTGCGCCGTTGGCGGATTTCCACGCAGCCAGCCAACAGCGCTTGAACACCTTCCCCGACAACCTGTTGGCCACTGCCACCCACGACCACAAACGCGGCGAAGACACCCGCGCACGCCTGGCGGTGCTCAGCGAGTGCGCGCCCTGGTATGCCGAACAGGTCGAACACTGGCGCAGCCTCGCCGCGCCCTTGCGCGAGAGTGCTGATAGCCCGACGGCGGGTGATGAACTGATCCTGTATCAGGTGCTGCTCGGCAGCTGGCCTCTGGAGCACAACCCAGACTTGGAGGCCTATCAACACCGCCTCTGGCAATGGCAGCAAAAAGCCCTGCGCGAAGCCAAGCTACAGAGCAGTTGGAGCGCTCCCAACGACGCCTATGAACAAGGTGCCGAGGAGTTCCTCAAGCGCCTGCTGCTCAGTGAGGCCGGCGCGCCGCTACGCAGTGCCCTCGACAGCGCCGCCCAGACCATCGCCCCCGCGGGCGCCCTGAACGGGCTGGCGCAAACCTTGCTTCACCTCACGGTGCCGGGTGTACCGGATGTCTACCAGGGCGATGAGTTCTGGGACTTCAGCCTGGTGGACCCGGATAACCGTCGCCCGGTGGATTTCAATGCGCGGCAACGCGCACTGGATACCCCACCGGACATCGGCGAACTGCTGTTCAACTGGCGCGACGGGCGTATCAAACAGGCGTTGATCGCCCAGGTGCTGGGCTTGCGCAAAGCCTGTCCTGAACTGTTCCGCGACGGCAGCTATATACCGTTGGAAGTGGTTGGCAAGCACGCCGAGCGGGTGGTTGCTTTTTACCGCGAACATCACGGCCGACAGCTGCTGGTAGTGGTGCCGCGCTGGCCTTATCACCTGCTTGAAAACGGCATGTTTCCTCAGGTCAATGCGCAGGTTTGGGGCGATACGCGGGTGAAATTACCGTTCGCCGCCACAACACAAAACTGGAAGGGACTTTTTCAAACAGGCGCAGTCACACCCAACAAGGAGCTGTTGATCAGCACTGCCCTGGGGGATCTCCCGGTCAATGTCTTTATCAATCCTGATAATCAAGAAAGCTGAACATTTTCTGTGAGGAGTTTGTGATGAGTAAAGAAGACAAACGCATTCGCGAATTGGCGCATCAGATCTGGGAGTCCGAAGGTAAGCCAGACGGTGCACATGATCGCCACTGGGAGATGGCGCGCAAACTGGCCGAGGCCGAAGCGCTTACGCCGAGCAAGCCCAAGCCTGGCGCCAAGCCGAAAACCGCACCCAAGGTCGCCACCAAGCCTAAGCCGGCTGCGCCGGCCGCCGCCAAGCCTGCGGCGAAAAAACCGGTCGCGCCGAAGAAGCCCAAACCGCCCGCCCCGTGATCCCTTGGGCCTCCGGTCGCGTCGCGAGCAGGAGGCCCTTTTCCATACATGTCATGCGCTGAAGCACCGTCGGCACGGTCGCGTTCGGCCCGAAAAAAGACTTTTTGCAGGAGCAACTCTATGAGCAAACCCGATAAAACCACAGCGACGCCGGACCATGAACCGTCGCGAATTCGTGAAGGTTTGCCCTTCCCCCTCGGTGCCACTTGGGATGGCCTGGGCGTCAACTTCGCACTGTTTTCAGCCAACGCCACCAAAGTGGAATTGTGCCTTTTTGATGATGCCGGCGAGGTCGAGCTGGAGCGGATCGAACTGCCCGAATACACCGATGAGATCTTCCACGGTTACCTGCCCGACGCCCACCCCGGGCTGATTTACGGCTACCGCGTGTACGGCGCTTATGACCCGGCCAATGGTCATCGCTTCAACCACAACAAACTGCTGATCGACCCCTACGCCAAGCAGCTGGTAGGCGAGCTCAAATGGTCCGAGGCGCTGTTCGGCTACACCATCGGCCACCCGGACGACGACCTCAGCTTCGATGAGCGCGACAGTGCGCCGTTCGTGCCCAAGTGCAAGGTCATCGACCCGGCGCACACCTGGGGCAACGACCAACCGGTGCGCGTGCCGTGGGACCGCACGATCATCTATGAAACCCACCTGCGCGGCATCAGCATGCGCCACCCTTCGGTGGGCGAGTCGGTGCGCGGCACCTGCGCCGGCCTGATGGAAGACGACGTGCTCAAGCATATCCGCCAACTGGGTATTTCCTCGGTCGAGCTGCTGCCGGTACACGCCTTTGTCAACGACCAGCATCTGCTGGAAAAAGGCATGACCAACTACTGGGGCTACAACAGCATTGCGTTCTTCGCCCCCGACCCGCGCTACCTGGCCAGCGGCAAGATTGCCGAGTTCAAGGAGATGGTCGCGCACCTGCATGAACAGAAGCTGGAAGTGATCCTTGACGTGGTCTACAACCACACCGCCGAAGGCAACGAGCGCGGCCCGACCCTGTCCATGCGCGGCATCGACAACGCCTCTTATTACCGGCTGATGCCCGATGACAAACGCTTCTACATCAACGATTCCGGTACCGGTAACACCCTGGACCTGAGCCATCCGTGCGTGCTGCAGATGGTGACTGACTCCTTGCGTTACTGGGCCACCGAGATGCACGTGGACGGTTTCCGCTTCGACCTGGCAACCATTCTCGGGCGCTACCGCGACGGCTTCGACGAGCGCCACAGCTTCCTGGTCGCTTGCCGCCAGGACCCGGTGCTACGCCAGTTGAAACTGATCGCCGAACCCTGGGACTGCGGCCCCGGTGGCTATCAGGTGGGCAACTTCCCGCCAGGCTGGGTGGAATGGAACGACCGCTTCCGCGACACCGTACGCGCCTTCTGGAAAGGCGACGACGGCCAGTTGGCGGATTTCGCCGGGCGCATGACCGCTTCGGGCGAGATGTTCAACCACCGCGGGCGCCGGCCTTATAGCTCGGTGAACTTCATCACCGCCCATGACGGTTTTACCCTGCATGACCTGGTGTCATACAACGACAAGCACAATGAGGCCAACGACGAGAACAACCAGGACGGCAGCAATAACAACCTGTCGTGGAACCACGGCGTCGAAGGCCCCACCGATGATCCGGAAATCAACGCACTGCGCCTGCGCCAGATGCGCAACTTCTTCGCCACCCTGCTGCTGGCCCAAGGCACACCGATGATCGTCGCCGGCGACGAGTTTGCCCGCACCCAGCATGGCAACAACAACGCCTACTGCCAGGACAGCGAAATCGGCTGGGTCAATTGGGACCTGGACGATGACGGCAAGGCCCTGCTCAAGTTCGTCAAGCGCCTGATCAAGCTTCGCCTGGCCTACCCGATCCTGCGCCGTGGGCGCTTTCTGGTCGGCGACTACAACGAAGATATCGGTGTGAAGGACGTCACCTGGCTGGCGCCGGATGGCAACGAGATGACCACCGAGCAATGGGAAGACAGCCAGGGTCGTTGCCTGGGCATGCTGATGGATGGCCGCGCCCAGGAGACCGGGATTCGCCGCGCCGGCGCGGATGCAACGCTGTTGCTGGTGGTCAACGCTCACCACGACATGGTCAATTTCCGCCTGCCGCCGGTGCCCGAGGGTGAGTTCTGGACCTGTATGCTCGACACCAACGATACAGCGGTGCGCGGCCAGGAACGCTTTGATTTTGAGCATGAGTACGCGGTGACCGGCCGCTCGTTGCTGCTGTTTGAACTGCAGCGTGAAGGCGAGGTGTGAGATGGCGTTGCACAGCTTCCTTCAGGGCTACCGGGGCTATGCGAATACGCAGGCCCTTGGCGATGCGCTGAAGGCACTTCAGGAGGAAGGGCTGGATCAACTGCCGCTGCCGGGCAGCGGCCAGACCCTGGCGCGCTTCAGTGGGCTGGCCCAAGTGGCTGGCCATGACTTGCGCCTGTGCAAGTTGTTCGAAGGCCATACCGACGCGCTGGCGATCATTGCCGAACTCAATAGTCCGCTGCCGCCACTGGGCAGTACGTGGGGCATGTGGGCGGCCGAGCCGCCAACGGCCAAGGTCAGGGTACGGCGCGACGGCCAGCGGTTGATCGTCGACGGGCGAAAAGCCTGGTGCTCCGGCGCGGCGGTGGTCAGCCACGGATTGCTCACCGCCTGGGATGAGGAGGAGCGCCAACAACTGGTGGCCGTGCCGATGGACCAACCTGGCGTCAGGGTGACGGATGAGGGATGGAACGCGGTAGGCATGGCCGCCACGGGCAGCGTCGAAATTCTCTTCAGCGAAGCCAGAGGTGTAGCGGTTGGCGGGCCAGGCGATTACCTGTCCCGTCCGGGCTTCTGGCAAGGCGGGGTCGGCATCGCCGCGTGCTGGTACGGCGCTGCGCAACGCCTGGGTGAAGTGTTGCGCGCCCACTGCGCCAAGCGCCCGGAGCCCCATGCCCTGGCGCACCTCGGTGCGGTCGATAGCGCCTTGAACGGCGCCGCCTGCGTACTGCGCGCCAGCGCCGAGCAGATCGACCATGAGCCCAGCGCCGATGCCCGGCAACTGGCACAACAGACACGAGCCTGCATCGAGGACACCGTTGAGAAGGTCATGCATCACGTCGGCCGGGGCGTCGGCGCTGGGCCGTATTGCAAGGACCCGCACTTTGCCCAACTGATGGCGGACTTACCGGTGTATGTGCGGCAAAGCCATGCCGAACGCGACCTGGCCGCCCTGGGCGAACAGGTGGCCGGCGAACCCAGTGGAAGGTGGCAGTTATGAAACCCAATCCGATTGTCGGCCAAGGCACACCGCTGAATCACTGGCAAACCTCGACACGGCTGGCCGAATTGCCGCACATCAGCGTCGCGCAGTTGGTACCCGAGGGGCACCGCGCCGTGATTATCGCCCCGCACCCGGACGATGAAGTACTTGGCAGCGGTGGCCTGCTGCAAGGTCTCGCGGCGCTGGGCCGGCCCATGCAGTTGATCTCCGTCACCGATGGCAGCGCCAGCCATCCCGGCTCGCAGCGTTGGCCGGTGGAGCGTCTGAGTGTGGTGCGCCCGCAGGAATCGGCCCAGGCCCTGCATCGTCTTGGCTTGCCGCTGCACAGTTTGAAATGGCTACGCGCCGGGTTTGCCGATAGTAAAGTCGCTGAGCGCGAAGCCCAGCTCTGCGAGTTTATCCAGCGCCACCTCAAGCCCACTGACGTGGTGTTCGCCACCTGGCGCGAAGACGGCCACTGCGACCATGAAGCCGTGGGCCGCGCCAGCGCCAAGGCAGCCCTGGCCGTCGGCGCGACCTTGTACGAACTGCCGGTATGGACTTGGCACTGGGCCACTGCTGAGGACGACATGGTGCCCTGGCACCGAGCGCGCAAGATTCCATTGACCGTAGAAGCCGTGGCGCGCAAACGCCATGCGATCCACGCCTTCGCCAGCCAGTTGGAAGGCGACCCGCAAATCGGCCTGCCACCGGTGCTGGCGCCCTATGTAGTGGAGCGCTTGCTGCAACCTTTTGAAGTGGTGTTCGTATGAGTGTGGCAACGCCCTACTTCGATCAACTGTTTGCCGGCAATGACGACCCCTGGGCGTTTCGTCAGCGCTGGTATGAACAACGCAAACGTGCCCTGACCCTGGCCGTGCTGACTCGGCCGCGCTACACCTCGATATTCGAGCCAGGCTGTGCCAACGGCGAGCTGAGTGCTGAACTGGCCAGCCGTTGCGAGCGCCTGGTTTGTTGCGACACCGCAAGCGCGGCGGTGCGCTTGGCACAGGCACGAATGGTGGACTTCCCCCACGCCCAGGTAGAACAGCGGCGTTTACCCGAGCAATGGCCCACGGGGCAGTTCGAGCTGATCGTACTGAGTGAGCTTTGTTATTACCTCGACGTCGAAGATTTGCATCGTCTGATGGATCGCGCCCTCGCCGCCTTGACCGACGATGGTCAATTACTGGCCTGCCATTGGCGGCCCTACATCGACGGTTGCCCGCAAACCGCTGAACAGGTACACGCCCTGCTCCAGCAACGATGGGGTATGCCGCCTTTGGTGCAGCACCATGACAACGATTTCCTGCTCGACCTCTGGAGCCGCGACGGCACCTCGGTCGCATGCCACGAGGGTTTGCGATGATCGGTATTTTGATCCCGGTACATAACGAGGAGGCGCTGTTGGGTGAGTGCCTGCAGGCGGCACGGATTGCCGCCAGCCATCCGGGCCTGGAGGGAGAAGCGGTACACATCCTGGTGGTGCTCGACAGCTGCAGCGATGGCAGCGCTGCGATTGCCCAGGCTCACCGAGTACACAGCCTGCACGTGCAGGCGCGTAATGTCGGGCAAGCCCGCGGCGTCGGCGCACGGCATTTATTGGATCAAGGTGCACGGTGGATTTCCTGTACCGACGCCGACAGTCGCGTGGCCCCCGACTGGCTGGTGGCGCAGCTGGCCCTGGGCTGCGACGCGGTATGTGGCACGGTGACCGTGGACGCCTGGAGCGAAGGCTTCGACCCGGCAGCGCAGATCCGCTATCACCAGGCCTACCAGGCGCGCGATGGGCATCGGCATATCCATGGCGCCAACCTGGGGGTCAGTGCCAGTGCCTATGTGCAGGCGGGAGGGTTTGCACCGCTGGCGTGCCATGAAGATGTGCAACTGGTGCGCGAGCTGGAACGTTGCGGCGCCTCCATCGCCTGGAGCCATGCGCCGCAAGTGGTCACCAGTGCGCGCCTGGACTGCCGGGCCCAGGGCGGGTTCGGCGACTACTTGAAAAGCCTGATGCAGGTTTCGTAAAAAAACGACAACACAAAATGTAAAAGCGATACATCCTTGTCTATGCTCATAACGCCTCGCACGGCATTCCAGGAATGGTATGCCGAGCCCTCACCACAGCGGAGCCTGAGGTGAAAACAAGAGAGTCGACCCGTCAACAGGGCACGACCCGGTATCAACCGACAAGGATGTAACACCCCAAATGAAGCCTGCCTCCTTAAGCGATGGCCGTCGCGGCCCCGCGCAAATCTGGAACAGCGCGCCGCAGTTGGCGCAAGTCCCTTCCATCCCGATCAGCACACTGGTACCGCCTGGCGCCCGGGTCGTGGTCATTGCACCGCACCCGGGGGATGAAGTCCTGGCGTGCGGCGGTTTGCTGCAATTGCTCAGCACCCGCGAACACCCACTGCAATTGATCTCCATCACCGATGGCAGCGCCAGCCACCCGGGCTCCCATGTGTGGCCCGCCAGCCGCTTGAGCGTGGTGCGCCCGCAGGAAAGCGCCGAGGCACTGCGGCGCTTGGGCATGCCGTTGCACAGCCTGAAATGGATTCGCGGCGGGTTTTGCGATGACGCACTGGCCGTCCGTGAACAACCGATGAGCCAGTTCATCGCACGCTACCTGCAACCTGGCGACGTGGTGTTTACCACTTGGCGCCACGACGGTAATGACGATCACGATGCCGTTGGGCGGGCCAGTGCCAAGGCCTGCAGCACGGTAGGCGCGCGACTGTATGAACTGCCGATCTGGGCCTGGCACTGGCCGGCGCGGGAAGGCTCGGTGATTCCCTGGCAGCGTGCGCGCAAGGTACGCCTGGACACTTGGAGCGTGGCGCGCAAGCTGCACGCCGCCCATGCCTATGCCAGTCAATTGGTGGGTGATCCAGAGATCGGTTTGCCACCCATGCTTGCCCAGATATTGCTTGAACGCATGCGTGACCCTTACGAAATCGTGTTTACGTAGGCACGGGCTTTTATCGCAGCGACCAGGCTTGAGGCAGGCGTGGCGAACAGCATTGTGCGCAGGCAACGTACATGGCAAATGACCTGTTTCGTCACTGTGAAAATTTGGTTAAACAATTCTGCCAGGAGGCTTTTTCCCTGAGACTCAATCTGCCACACTAATGAGAACAATTATCAACAGATTTATTATTCGCCACGGACGGCATTGGGGAGCTCCACATCCATGTCTGTGCAACAACGCGGCGGCAACGTTTTTTCTCCCAGTCTGATGGCGATGGCTATCTGTCTAGCAACTTCTCAAGCGGCCTCGGCCGCCGAAACCGAGGCACCGATCACCATTGAACTGGGTGCCACCCAGGTCTCGGGCCAGCAGCTTGGCGAAATTACCGAAGGCTCGGAGTCGTACACCACCGGCTCGATGAAAACCGCGACCAAGCTACCGCTGACCCTGCGTGAAACCCCGCAGGCCGTCACCGTGATCACGCGTCAGCGCATGGATGACCAGGCGATGACCAGCATCAACGACGTGGTCAACGCCACGCCGGGGCTGTTCCTCAACTACTCCAGCGGCCCCGGCCGCCAGGGCTATACCGCACGCGGTTTTGATATCGACAACATCATGTATGACGGCATCCCCAGTGGCTATAACGGCGTGTCGGTGGGCGCCCAGCCAAACCTGGCGATGTTCGATCGCGTTGAGGTGGTGCGTGGCGCCACCGGTCTGGTGACCGGCGCGGGCAACCCTTCGGCCGCCATCAACATGATCCGCAAGCGCCCGCTGGACGAACAGAAAATCACCCTCACCGGTGCCGCCGGCAGTTGGGACGACTACCGTGGCGAACTCGACGCCTCCAGCCCGCTGAATGACAGTGGCACCTGGCGCGGCCGGGTCGTGACCTCCTACCGCGATGCCAACAGTTTCATCGACAAAGCCGAGCAGGATCACGGCCTGTTCTATGCCGTCACCGAAGCCGACCTGAGCGAAGACACCAGCCTGACCCTCGGCTACTCGAATCAGAAGGACAAGACCAACTACTTCTGGGGGGCGTCGATGGTCGGCCTGGATGGTCATCACCTCGACCTGTCGCGCTCCTACAACCCAGGCACCGACTGGGAAAACAAGGACCAGGAAATCAACACGGTGTTTGCCGAGCTGCGCCAGCGCCTGGCCAATGACTGGAACCTGCAGGTCAACGCCAACTATTCCGAACAGGACGCGTTGTTCTCTGGCTCCTACCAATCGCGCTGGACGCCAAATACCCTGGCCCGCACGGTGTACCAGGCCTCTTACGACGAAAACCAGGCCGGTGTCGACGCCTTTGTCAGCGGCCCGTTCCAGGCACTAGGGCGAACCCACGAACTGGTAGTGGGCGCCAGCAAACGCATCTACGACATGACCACCCACAACTACAGTCCGTATGACATGAACTGGCCGATCAACGCCGGCAAACCGAATTTCACCCACACCAACAACCAACGTGAAGTCACCACCCAGGACGGTTTCTACATGACCACGCGCCTGAGCCTGGCCGACCCGCTGAAGCTGATCCTTGGCGGGCGCCTGGACTGGTACGACTACGACAACCGCGATGGTGACGGCGACTACAAGGTCACCCGCAACCTCACGCGCTACGCCGGCTTGATCTACGACCTGGATGATCAATATTCGGTGTATGTCAGCTACAGCGACATCTTCAAGCCGCAAAAAGAAAAGAGCACCAACGCTACCCCACTCAAGCCGATCGTGGGCAAGAACTACGAAGTCGGCATCAAAGGCGAATACCTGGGCGGCGCGCTGAATGCGAGCCTGGCGCTGTTCCGCGTCGATCAGGAAAATCGCGCCGTGCAGATCGTCGTGCCAAATTGCCCGCAGGCCTCCTGCTATGAAGCCTCAGGTGAGATCCGCAGCCAGGGTATCGACTTCGAACTGCAAGGTGCCTTGACCGAGAACTGGCAGCTCGGCGGTGGCTATACCTACGCACGAACCCACACCATCAAGGACGACGCCAACCCACAGAAGGTCAACAAGCAGTTCGACACCGATACGCCGGAGCACCTGTTCAAGGTGACCACCCGCTACAACTTTCAAGGCCCGCTGGAAAGACTCCGGGTGGGCGGCAACGTCTCCTGGCAGAGCCGCATGTACAACGACATCAAGCTCGCGGATGGCAGCAACTACCGGCTCAAGCAAGGCGGCTATGCCGTCACCGACCTGATGGCCGGCTACCGGGTCAACCAGCACCTGGACTTGCAGCTCAACGCCAACAACATCTTTGATCGCCGGTACTACCTGTCCATTTCCGAATCCGTGGACTATGGCGGTGATACCTATGGTGCTCCACGCAACATGATGGTCACTGCCAAATACAGTTTCTGATCATTCATGCTGTGCCGGCTGCCCGCTCGGGCAGCCGTTCTTAAAGCCCCCCGCTGGCATGCCGATAAAACGTTGGCAACCGCACACAATCCCGAACATCTGCTTCACTCCACAGCGGCGCGCCTTCGTGGCACGCCGCGTGCTTGCTTGACCTCGGCGCCCCACCCTCATGGAGTAAGAGTGAATGCCCGTCCGCACCCGTTTTCTCGAGCACTACCGCAAGGCCGACCGCATCATGCTGGCGTTGATCTGGCTGATGTTTCTGTTCTCCCTGGGGTTGGCGTTCTGGCACAACACCCTGATACAGGCGCTGACCGTCGGGGGCGGCACCGGCGTGGTGCTGACGGCGCTTTACCGCGTCATCGGCGGCACCCGTGTGATGCGCTGCGCACTGGGCGCCGGCCTGATGGTGATGGCGGCGCTGCACATCAACCAGGCACAGGGGGTGATCGAATCCCACTTCGGCATCTTCGCGTTGCTGGCGGTGTTGACGTTCTATCGTGACTGGCTGCCAATCCTGGTGGCGGCGCTGACCATCGCTGTGCACCACGTGGTGTTCCATGCGTTGCAGCACCAAGGTGTGCCGGTGTTTGTGATGGAGCATCACGGCGGCTGGACGATGATCTTCGTTCACGCGTTCTATGTCGTGATGGAAACCGTCGCTCTGCTTTACCTGGCTGTGCATAGCCAGGCAGATGCGCTAGAGAGCCAGGAAATGCTCGAGAAGATGCTTGCCGTCACCTCGCAGTTCACCGTGGAGTCGGCTAAAGGCGAAGGCAAGTCGCGGGTCTCCCTGGCCACGCGTTTCGACCACTTCCTGCAACAGCTCACCCACTTGATCGACGGCGTGGCCCGCGACTCCCACGGCCTGGGCCAACTCGGCCAGGAATTGGCCACCGCCAGCGGCACCCTGGAAAAAGGTGCGCGGCACCAACTGGCGCAGATCGGCGAGATGACCGGTTCGATGCAGCGCATGGAAGGCGCCATGGGCCACATCACCGTGCAGGTCGAACAAGCGGTGGAGCATGCAGGCCAGGCCAGCCAGCAGATAGTTCGCGGCCAGGAAAGCGTCGGTCGCGCCCAGCATGAAATCAGCCAATTGGCTGCACGCATCAACGGCACTGAATCCACCGTGCAATCGCTGGCCGTACAGGCCGAGCAAATCGGCTCGGTGCTCGAGGTGATCAGCAGCATTGCCAACCAGACCAACCTGTTGGCCCTCAACGCCGCTATCGAAGCCGCCCGCGCCGGCGAGCAAGGCCGTGGTTTTGCCGTGGTGGCCGATGAAGTGCGCAGCCTCGCCCAGCGCACCGCCCTCTCCACCCAGGAAATCAAAACCATCATCGAGGGCCTGCAACACGGCAGCCGCCAGGCCGTCGAAGCCATGCATGCCAGCCGCGAAGGCGTAGAGCGCTGCGTGGAAGACAGTCAACTGGCGGTGGACATGCTCCGCGCCGTGGGCCAGGACATCGCCCATATCGATCAACTCAACGGCCGCATCGTCACTACCACCCGCGAGCAGAGTTCGGCCAACCTGGAGATTGTCGAGCGCTTGCAGTCAGTGCAGAACATCGCCCAAAACACCGCCGACGACGTCGAGACCCTCGCCCGCAGCAGCGAACGCCTGCCGCCGATTGCGGTGCGGCTTGAGGCGTTGGGGCGTAAGTTTCATCCCTGAGTAAAATACCAGACACGCTACACTCGCCACCTCGACCACCTGCCAGGGAAGCCAGCATGAGCACTCGCGGTAAAGACCGACAAATCGACAATATCGAATTCAATGTGGGCGACATCACCCGCAGCAAAAGCTTCTACGGCGCCGCATTCGGCTGGACCTTCATCGACTACGGCCCCACCTACACCGAATTCAGCGATGGCCGGCTCACGGGCGGATTCACCACCGGCGAGCCGGTACGCCCGGGCGGCGCTTTAATCATCTTGTACGCGGATGATCTCGACAGCACGCAACAGCGGCTTAAGCAGTTGGGTGCGGTGATTACCCGCCAGACGTATGAATTCCCGGGCGGCAGCAGGTTCCATTTCACCGATCCGGATGGGTATGAACTGGCGGTGTGGAGCGCTGCGTCCTGATTCGAGAGGTTGCTCAACGAGGCGGGTTATTCAAGCCGCACCGGTCAAGCTATACCATGCCGAGCAGATGTTGCGGGCAATCGTGATCGACTTGCGAACCAAGCAGACAAAGCGCGAGCAAACGGCCAAGGCCCAAGGGCAAGTGCCTGCGGCACCCTCAACCCACCTTGATGACCACCTTCCCGAATGCGCCCTTGGCAAGATGCTCGTAAGCTTCACGCGCCTGCTCAAACGGATACACCTGGTCGATGACAGGGCGGATATCGTGTTGGTTGAGGAACTCATTCATCCGCTCGAACGATGAACGTGGCGCAACGGCAATGCCACGCAGGGTGGTCTGGCGGAAGATCAGCGGCATCAGGTTGAGCGCTACGGTCTGCCCGGTCAAAAAGCCGATTTGTGCAATGCGCCCGGATGCCTTGGTGGCAGCGACCGACTGATTGATACCGCTGCCGCCCGCGACATCGAGCAGCAGGTCGACACCCTTGCCTGCGGTGAGTTTGAGCACCTCATCCGCCCAGTCCGGCGTCGTCCGGTAATTGATGCCGGCTACCGCTCCCAGACGCTTGACGGCGTGCAGGTTGTTGTCGGAACTCGACGTTGCGATCACCTTTGCACCAAGCGCGGTGGCAATCTGCACAGCGAAGATGGAGACCCCGCCTGTGCCCTGGACCAGTACGGTTTGCCCCGGTAGGATCTGGCCAAAATCCACCAGTGAGTACCAGGCGGCGAGCGCGGCAATGGGCAATGTAGCCGCCTCTTCATCGCTCATATTGGCGGGCGCGGCCACGGCGCTGTCCTGATGGATGATCATGTACTCGGCCAGGCCGCCCGGCAGCGGCGAACCGAAGCAGTAATCCGGTTCGTGCGGCCCGGGCTCGCCATCCAGCCAGCGCGAATACAAATGGGAGTTAACCCGGTCGCCGACGTTAAAGCGCGTCACACCCTCTCCCACCGCTACCACGGTGCCGGCAGCGTCGCTCACCGGAATCAACGGCTTGGGCACTTTGTGCGGCTCATAAATGCCGTCGACGATGGCCTTGTCGCGAAAGTTGAGAGATACGGCGCCGACCTTGACCAACAACTCGCCAGCTCGCGGTTGTGGGGTGGGTGTTTCACCCATTTGCAGGTTGTCTAGGCCGAAGTCTTTCAGTAACCACGCTTTCATGATGAATCTCCCAATGCAGGTAATGGCCGCAAACCACAATCGATCTGCCTTGGGCGCATTTTTCGCTATTGGCTACCCGCAATAAATGCACAAAAAAAGACATGATTGTTCTATTCTGAGATAACAATCACCTCCGGACACGGGAACCGTCATGGAATTGCTGCAATCAATGCGCCTGTTCGTCCGGCTGGCGGAGCTTGGCAGTTTCACCAAGGCCGCTGAATCGCTGGACATCGGCCGCCCCCAAGTCACCCGGTATATCCAGGAGTTGGAAGCGTCATTGGGCGTGCGTCTGTTCCAGCGCACCACACGCAAGGTGGCGCTCACTACCGAAGGCGAGCGCTTTTACGCCCGGGTGCAGGACATCCTTGCGGATATCAGCTCCGCCACCTGCATGTTCGACCGTACCGGGGCGACGCTTGCCGGCCGTCTGCGCATCGATATCCCGACCGCTTTCGCACAAATGGAATTGATCAGCAGCCTCAAGGGTTTCACCGACCGTTTTCCCGGCATCAACCTGATACTGGGGGTGACCGACCGGGCCGTTGATTTGATTGGCGAAGGCATCGATTGTGCGTTGCGCATCGGCGACCTGCCTGACTCAAGCCTGGTCGCTCGGCCTATCGCCCGGGCCACCATGGTCACCTGCGCAAGCCCCGGCTACCTGCGTACCCATGGCCGCCCCGAAACCCTCAAGGACCTGGCCAGCCATCGCGGTGTCAATTTCCTGTCCGGCCAAAGCAACCGCGCATTGCCTTGGCATTTCTCGGTCAAGGGCCAGGATCGTACGTTGCTCTGTGAAGCGGGTATCACCGTCACTGAGTCCAATGCCTACGTGCAGTGCGGCGTGTCGGGCTTCGGCATCATCCAGGCGCCCGGCATCACGGTGGCCGAGCACCTGCACACCGGCGCGCTGGTGGAGATCCTGCGCAGCTATCGGCCGGCCCCTCGTCCGGTGTCGCTGTTGTACCCAAGCCGGACACACTTGGCACCGCAGGTGCAGGTGTTTGTTGAGTGGTTGCAGGAGAACTTTGTCCAGCTGCACGCTGCGTGGCTGAGCCAATAGTTGCTCCAACCGTTGCGCCCGATCCCAATGTGGGATCAGAGCAAAATCGTCCATGCCCGGTACGCCCCACCCACGCTGGATCCATCGATGTCAGCTGGGATGCAGAACAGGCCAACGTCTTTCACGTCAGGCTTCCCATCGAAAAGTCCCCCCCGAGATACTCGGGGGAATTTTTCGGTCTAGCGATAAGATCGCTTCACTAGAAGCTGTAACGCGCAGTCAGTTTCAAATTACGTGGGTCGCCATAGATGTCGTACGGGTTATAGCCGCTACTGGCCACACTGCTGTAGTACACACGGTCGAACAGGTTGTTGACGTTGACTTGCAGGTCCAGTTGCTCGCTGGCCTTGTAGCCGGCTACCAGACCGACCACGGTGTACGAGCCCTGCTCGTTTTTCCAGGCTGTGGCACCGGCACCTCCGGCGGTGCGGATGCGGCTTTGCTGGTAGATATCGCCGCCAACGCGCCAGCGCTGCAGTTCACCGGGCAGGTTGTAGATTGTCGAGAGCTTGAACAGTTGACGCGGTTTCTTGCGGTCGAAGTCTTCGCCTTCCCGGGCGGCGTTGGCATCGCTGACATATTTTGTCTGGGTGTAGGTGTAGCCGGCAGCCAGTTGCCAGTTATCGGTGAGGGCGCCCTGGATCTCCATATCGATGCCTCGGCTGCGTACCAGGCCGGCAGCTTCGGAGCAGGCACTGGCCGGGCCTGAGCCGCAACCTTTGACGTCAGGCAGATCTTGGGCGCGATTCTTCTGGTCGATCTGGAAAACCGCCATGCTGGCGTTCAATGCGCCATCGAAGTATTCGCCCTTGATACCCACTTCGTAGTTCTCGCCCACGATAGGCACGATCGCTTTACGGTCGACGCCTTTTTCGGTCTGCGGCTTGAAGATATCCGTATAGCTGACATACACCGAATGATGGGTGTCCAGGTCGTAGACCAGGCCGGCGTAGCGCGTCAGATTGCGCGTGACCTTGTAGTTGTTTTCACGATCGGCACTGTCTTCGAAATCGTACCAGTCGACACGGCCGCCAAGGATCAGCGAGAGCGGCTCGGTCAGGCGCAGACGGGTGCTGGCATAGACGCTGTCCTGAGTGGTGGTCTCAGGGCGGCCGTTGTCGCCTCTGACATAATTGGGCTTGGCATGTCCCCGTGGGTCCCACGTGAAGAGATTGATGCCAGTGTCGATGTAATTACTCCAGGCTTTGCCAGACCGATAATCCAGCTTGCGCTTGCTGACGCCCAGGGTCAGGTCATGCTGCTCACCGAGCAGTTGGAAGGGGCCGCTGAGCGCCAGGTCGTAGCCGGTTTCCTTCTGCTCCATGGCTTCCGTCCACAGATAGTGGCGGTTGTACTCCCATATCGACGAGGCCAGTACGTCAGTGTCGGTCTTGGACTGCATGGCGGCCGCACGCAGCGTCCAGTCGTTGGGCAAGCCTTGCTCCAGGGTGGCGAAGTAGCCGGTGGTGCGATTGTCGGAGTATTCCCAGTCATGCCCCAGGAAGGTGTCGCGTGGCAACCCAAGGTGACCGCCACCACGGGCCATGGGCAATCCGCCCCAGATATAGTTGGTGTGGCTCTTCTGCCGGTAACCGCCCAGGGTCAGGGTGGTATTTTCACTCAGGTCGGCATCGACCACGCCGTAGAACAGATCATTATCACTCTTCACCGAGTCACGGAAGCTCTTGGCGTCCTGGCGCGAGACCACGGTGCGGGCGCGCAGGGTGCCGCTGTCATTGAGCGGGCCACCGACATCCAGCGTGCCGGTGTAATCATCCCAACTGCCGGCACTGCCGGTGAGCGTGCCCTGGAATTGACGGGTCGGGCGCTTGCGTATCAGGTTGATAGCGCCCGCAGGGCTGCCGGCGCCCTGAGCCAGCCCATTGGGGCCGCGCACGATCTCCACCCGGTCATACATCGCCAGGTTCGCGTCGCCGCTGGGCAGGTAGGTCAAGAAGCTGGTGGGAAAACCGTCGTACATGATGTTGTCGACGTCAAAACCCCGTGAGCTGAACGTAGGCCGCCCAGCGCCGCCGGCGTTATTCAGAAAAAGCCCAGGCGCACTCTTGACCACATCGCTGATGGTGGTCATGGCTTTGTCATCCATGCGCTTGCGCGTCACCACGCTGACCGACTGCGGTGTTTCGCGCAGGCTCAAGGGCAGCTTGGTGGCAGTCTGCATAGCCCCGGTGGTGTAGGAGCCGCTGTTTTCGGTAGTCTGCGTCAGCCCCTGGCCGGTGATGCTGGTTGCGCCCAACTCCAGGGCTGTGTCCGAGACCTGCGGTGTCAGCAGGTAGAGGCCATTACCCTGCGCTGAAACTTGCAGGCCAGTGCCCTGTAGCAGTTGCTGCAGGCCGCCCTCCACGCTGGTGGCAGCGTTCAGGCCAGGGCTGCGCAGACCTTCCACCAGGCCCGGTTCGATGGGCAGGGTAATACCCGCCTGGCTGGCGAAAGTTGAGAGTGCGCTACTCAAGTTACCGGCCGGCACCTGGTAGGCCCGCTTCTGCTGCACGCCTTGCTCGGCGGCCAGCGGCGCAGCGGCAGTAAGGCTGCCGCCCGCAATAATCAAGCCCAGTGCGGCCGCGTGTACTGCCCGTGCCAGTGGTTGCATGCCCTGCGACGTTGCCATGTGTTCGTCCCCGCCCCATGAAAGTGATGTTGTTATGAGAGGGACACGTAACTCGACTAAAACACGACACTCTTTTTTACGCGTTTGTACGTGCCGTGACAGTCACCCAGTAAGGCGTGCGGTAATGGACACTCACCGGCAGCGTCTGGCTGAGGGCGTTGAGAATCTGGTCGGTGTCGCGCAACTGGAAAGCGCCGGAAATCAGCAACCCGGCGACAGCTGGATCGCAACGCACCAAGCCGGGGCGATAGCGATCCAATTCGTGGATGAAGTCATCCAGGCGCATTTTTTCTGCGCGCAGCACGCCGCCAAGCCAGTCCAGACGGTTCTGCGCCACTGGCATCGGGGGTTCCACCGCCTGGTTGTTGACATAGGTCTGCCGGCCTGCCGCCAGGCGCATCATGGCGTCCTCCCCTCGTGCAAGCCGCGGGCGCACACCAGCTGCGCCGTCCAGCGCGGCCAGGTAGGTGTTGTGCGGGTATTGGCGCACCATAAGGCGGCTGCCGAAAAGGGCAATGTGTGCTTCGCCAGTCTCGACGAGGAACGCCAGCCCTACGGGCCTATGGGGCACCTCGACGAGCATCTCGCCGGCGATAAGACGTACGCGACGCATGCTGTCGTTGTAGGCGATATCGACAGCGCTGCCGGTGTTCAGCCGAATCTGCGCGCCATCCGGCAGGTTCAGGGTACGCTGCTGCCCCGTGGCGGTCCGTACGTCCGCCTGCCACTCGCGCCATGGCAGGCTGCGGTGTGCGGCAATGCCCAGCGGGGCGGCAGCGATCAGCAACGCCAGGGTCTTGAGCACCTGCCGCCGCTCCAGGCCGCGTGGGCGCTCGAGCGCTGCGCGCTCTGCAGGTCCGGCAAGCTGCTGGGCCCGAGCGCAGAACTGCTCCGCCAGTTGCCAGGCCCGTTCGTGATCAGCATGCCGCGCCCGCCACTCTGCGCCAGCAGCATGTTCGGCGGCGCACGCGCGGCTGTTCTGCAAACGCACGAACCAGTTGGCCGCTTCGCGGGCAATACGCCGGTCGATGGGCGTGTTATTCATGCCGCGCACTGGCTGGCGATCACAATGCATTCTTCAAAAGCCCGCGCAAGGTAGCGTTGCACCGAACGCACGCTGAGATCGAGCCGGCTGGCGATCTCTTCTTGCGTATACCCCTCCAACTGCGCCATCAGAAACGCCTGCCGGGTTTTGGCTGGCAATAGGGCAAGTACCTGGTCGATCTCGTCAAGGGCTTCAAGCACCAACGCCTGATGTTCCAGCGACGGCGCCAGCTCTTCCGGGGTTTGCGCCAACGCGGCCAGGTAGGCTTGCTCCAATGACCGGCGGCGGTAGAGGTTGAGGGTCAGGCGATTGGCGACGGTGGCCAGGTAAGCGCGCGGCGTCGTAAAGTTCAGCGGCTCGCCAGGCGAGCTGCAGAGCAGCCGCACGAAGGTATCCTGGGCCAGGTCCGCCGCATCGGCGGCATTGCCCAAGCGCCTGCGTAACCAGCCCTGCAGCCAACCGTGGTGGTGGCTGTAGAGATGACCAATGGACTGGGACGAGTGGTGGCTTGCCGATGAAGTAGACTGCACGATATTGACAGATGTTAATGAGAATTCATCGCATTCTATCAGCGAAAGCTTGGGCTCGTACAAGTAAAAGGTGATGGGTGTCGGTGCATCATAGCCAGATTACATGGCGGCGAGCCAACAGGCGGATTGTCCAACCGCGTCGCGTAGCTTTATGCTCATGCTCCCACCTCCATCCAACCCGGAGCCGCCATGGACCTCGCCACCCTCGCCCTCTTCCTCCCCGCCTGCTTCGCCCTGAACATGGCACCCGGCCCCAACAACCTGCTGTCGGTGAGTAACGCCACCCGCTACGGCTATCGCGTTTCATGCCTCGCCGGTATCGGCCGCTTGCTGGCCTTCGCCGGCATGATCGCCCTCGCCTCGGCAGGGTTGGCGGTGGTACTGCAAACGTCGGAGTTGTTGTTCTACGCAATCAAGATTCTCGGCGCGGCGTATCTGTTTTACCTGGCCTATCAGCTGTGGCGTGCAGACCCGCAGAGGGAGACAGAAACTGCCACGAATAAAGTCGGCTTGTGGGCCTTGGCGCGGCAGGAGTTTCTGGTGGCGGCGGGCAACCCGAAAGCCATCCTGATCTTCACCGCCTTCCTCCCGCAGTTCGTGGTGCCCGGCCAACCCATCACCGCGCAATTTGCCGTTCTTGGCGTGTTGTTCCTGGCACTGGAATGGATCGCCATCAGCGCCTACGCGTATATGGGCCTGCATATGCGCCGCTGGTTTGCCGAGCCAAAGGGCAAGCGGATCTTCAATCGTTGCTGCGCGGGGTTGTTGTCGGCAGCGGCGACGGTGTTATTGACTGCGCGTAGGGCTTGAACGGTGTATGGAGCATTCCCCTTGCCTGACTTATCCAGACAAGGGCACCCCATACCTCACCTCCACCAGAGGTACGCCTCCCCTCTCAAGATTTCGCTCAGTCCCTGCGTCCTCAACACATCCTGCCCTACGATAAAAGCGGATGGCTCTTTCATTACCGACCAGGACCCAAAGGGTTAAACGCTTATATCCCTGCGCCATCAAGTCCTGTAGGCCCGCCTCCCACAAGGCCAGCCCGACGCCACTTTGCCAAAAACCGGCCAGGACGTAGATGGCCATGACCTCACCTGTATTTCCCCCCGCCGCATCCGCGTCACGGCAGGCGCCGACTGATATCCAGCCGACCACCTGCAGATCCACTTCGGCAACCCATACATTCGACTCACCCGATGCAATCGAGCGCATCCAATTGGCTTCACGCTGAGCCAGCGTTGCTTGCAACGCGCTCAAGAATTGGGCAGGCATCAGGTCACGATAGGCAGCTTGCCAACTGCTGATATGCACCTGGGCAATGGCCTGTGCGTCTGTGGGTAATGCCCTGCGGATCATGGATGTGCACCTTGTTCGGAAACTGAATGTTGACTGCCATCTCAGTATGCATGCCCGCCGATGACGAAATCAGTTTCACCAGGGCTCGGCACAACTCGGCAGCTCGCCGTTCGGTGTTCTTGCACGGCTGAGTTATCCTGCCCTCCGATTAGTTTTGGAACAGGTCATGACAGACACCGTGAAGCCCCCAGTTGATTGGATAGATACCGCGCTTGTGCGACAGCTCATCGCGTCACAATTCCCCCATTGGGCGCACCTACCCATCGAGCCGGTCGTCCCCGGCGGCTGGGACAACCGCACCTTTCGGCTCGGCAACTCCATGTCCGTGAGGCTTCCAAGCGCAGCTCACTACGTCGCTCAGGTTCAGAAGGAACACGCGTGGCTACCCAAACTGGCCCCTCACCTACCGCTGCCAATTCCGGTACCGATCGCTGAAGGTGCGCCCGCATTCAACTATCCGTGGCCGTGGTCCGTTTACGCTTGGCTGGAGGGTGAACCGGCGAGCGAAGCGCTGATTGCCGATCAGGTGGCGTTTGCACGCTCAATCGCGGGTTTCCTGGTGGAGCTGCGTCGAGCCGACACCACACATGCACCGGTAGCCGGCCAGCATAATTTCCATCGTGGTGGAACCCTGTCTGTCTATGACAGCGAAACACGAGCCGCCCTTGGAACCTTGACTGGCCGCGTTGATACGGCCTCAGCCCTTGAAGTCTGGGAAGCCGCCATCAGCACCATCTGGGCGGGGCCAAACGTGTGGGTGCATGGCGATATCGCAGCAGGCAATTTGCTGGTGAAAGATGGAAGCCTGCACGCGGTCATCGACTTTGGCTCCTCGGCGGTAGGCGACCCAGCGTGTGACCTGGTCATAGCCTGGACGATGCTGGACGCCCCAAGCCGGCAGGTCTTTCGTTCCGAGATGGCCCTGGATGATGCGACCTGGGCACGGGGCCGCGGATGGGCGCTGTGGAAGGCACTCATCACCATGGCCAACCCAGGGGAAAGCAAACCCAAGGTAGACAAGGCGCAGCAGGTGGTCCACGTGATTCTGGCGGAGCAACGATAGGCACGGATCGGGCAAACGAGCATCCATGACATGGCGCGTGATCGGGCAGCGACGAACATAGGTCTGGGCATCCCCCCCGGCCGTCACCGAACCAATCGCCTTCCACCCAGTAGATGCGCTCAACCACTTCCTCGCTCGCCGACGCAGCGGAAAACAGCACAAACAGATCATTGCCGTAGGGCTTGGCGAGGCCACGTACCGCCTTCTGTTTTCGCGCCGCCTCGATCTCTCGTGGACCTCTCAGCAGCCTCCTCACTCACCCCGCCGCGACCGCTTTCAATAGAGCGCCCGCCGCCAGCTTGCCAAGGTTGTTGCCTGCCAAGGGACTGTCACCGGTTAGCAGCTTGCGATCCTGCAACGTCGCTCCGGATATGTCCTGATTGACGATCTCCACCCCCAGCGCTTGCAGCTGCTCGCCGAACTTCCAGGTCAGATGGCCCGGCATATAGCCGATGTCCGGGGTCGTGGCATCGAGAGCGTCAGGGAACGCGCAAATTTTATAACCGTTGAAGACATAGGAATCCCTGGACTCGCCCACACCCGCCGCAAGGAGCGCAGCGGGTCCATGACACAGCGAAATCACAAACTTGTCCTTCGCGACCATCCACTGCAACACCGTCTTCACCTCCACACTCTCTGGCAAGCCGATCAACGCACCATGCCCTCCAGGGATAAACACACCGATATAGTCCGAGTCCTCGCCCAGCGCATTCTCGATCACCTCGGCCAGCTTGAGCGGGCGCTTGAACTGATCGCGGTACTTGGCATAAAAGCCCTGCACTTCCACGTCTTCGGAAGGCATGGCCCAAAACTCAAACTTCACCGGGTTGCCCGACAGCGTCGCGATGTCGAAAGCAAAGCCGGCTTTATCCAGGTGATACATGGGCAGCAGGGTTTCGACCGGGTGATTGCCCGTGGAGAACATCGTGCCGTTGTCAGTCAGCAGGTAGCGCTCATCAGCACCGATCACCAGGACCTTCCAGCGCCCGCCCGTGTAGGGGTTGGGATAGTCGGCGCCACTGAGGTCGGACTTGGGTGAGGTGAATTGGCTGAGGGAATAGGGAGACGGGAAAAACGCGTTGTCTTCGGCCTGATCCGGGGTGGGTTGCTTGTCGTCACTGTGATGGGTCGTCATGAGCTTTCCCTTTGAACTGGGTGGGTTTCGTGGCGCGTGCTAGCCAGGGGAGGTGCTGCACTGAGGGGTTTCCCCGAGTGCGCTGAACGTAGACCTCGTTCCATTCTCCACGGTATGACTGGGGCTTCCCAGTCGATGACTAGCACTGGCAATGTTGTGATCTCTGGGTCGCGGTTAGATTCAATTTGTGGTGACCATGAGGGGCTCAGCCATTTTTTCCAGCTTGACCGCGGCGCCCTCCGGTGACTTCGGTGTCAGCGGTATGGTTGCTGTCGACCCACCGTCAGGACGCTTATAGGAAAGGAAGTCCCGCAAGCTCATGGCAAAACGGGGTTCGCCACTCACAATCCCAATTACTACGATATATTCCAAACCGCCAATGTCGTCCGTCGGCGAATCAGGGCTTTTCTTATCTGAACCGCCACCGCCCTTCGGATACTTGAATTTGAGAAACTTATTTAGATAGATTAAAAAATCATCGTAGGTTTTGCCTTCGGTAGTGATTTTTTTAATCTCTACCTCCGATTCACTGAAGTACGTTCGCGCAGCGAGTTCCAACTGTGAACCCTTGCTGGCCATGCCATAGACAAGTAAGTGATGGCGATCCGTTTTTTTCAAAGCGCGACGGGTACTTTCGAAGTTTGGAAACTTTCTCAGCTCGGAATTTACCTCGCCAAGACTTCTTTTGAACTCGATGAGCACCATTTTGGTGTCGATCGCCATTATCGCGTCGCCAGCCTTTTCATGATCCCCGTCCAGGGGAGCCAGGTAGCGATCCTCCTCTGCACGGCCGTCAGCAAAATTCGGCATGAAGCGTTGGACGAAGGTGTATTCGACTGTTTTTTCCCACCACATGATTGTCTCTCCCTGAGATCTAATTGGCCGAATCTTTTACTGGATGCCCATTGGTCTGCAGATGGCACCGGTGCTACAGCATAGCCCGTTCAGATCTCTGGAGTAGGCGCTTCAGCTCGACTTCTATCTGTCACGAATGGCTGCAATCGACCCAAAGCTGACGTTCGTCAGTTAATCCAATTCTTCCAAGCGCCTGTGGCGGTACGCAGAATAAATCACTCCAACTCAAGTTCCATGTAAATGATTTCTATGGGTTGCCCACCTACACCGTGACTGAAAAAGCCGTGCTTTTGTGTCACAAAACCATGTTTTTTATAGAAACCTTCCGCATTCAAAGTCGACTCTACCTTTATGAAGCGGATGCCAGGCCCACGCGCATTATCAACACCTATCTTGAGCAAATGAGCACCAAGCCCCTTACTGGAGGCCTCGAGAAGAAGAAAAAGCCGTGTCACTTCTCCTGGCTCTGAATCCACAAAGCCAACGATCCTTCCCAGCTGCAGTGCCACGACCATTTGCCCTTGTTTGATCAGTTGCTCATAAAACTCTGGGGTTCTTTCACCCATCCAGCCATTGAGTTGCTCTGGGGTATACATTCCGTTCGATAGCTCGGCTATTGACTGCCGAGTGACATGGAAAATAGCTTGGCCATCTCCTGGCAGTGCCCGCCGAAGGGTAAATTCCTTTTTCATATCCGCTACTCTTTTTCTGATTTATGGTGCCCTTGAATCTTGTTCGAAGGTCCGCTTTTGGCCGTTTGCTGCCCTTCACAACAGGCAGCAAACGGCCAAAAAAAGCCGCTCGCAACCGCCAGTTTGCCTAGTGAAGCAGTCAACCGTCGATCAATCTCGCGGAGCCCGGTTCAGTCGAACTTCCAATGCTCGCGAGAAAGATCCTGGTATCCCGATTGGACCGCAGATGAACCACACGGCAAGCGGATGGCGCAGTTGCCACGAGTTGCTGCATCTTTGCTCGCGCTGATTTTTTCGTCCGCCACATGAATCTAAAAAACTCCGGCAGGTTCGCCAGCAGTTCAGGGCAGTTCTGCGGCAAGTCAGGCCGCGATTGGCCGCGTTGAAGCAGCGTTCTGAGCAGTACGCGTAAGAATCGAAGCGGCGCCGAACGATCAATCCAGATTAAAAGATCTGCACGGGCCATCCGGTTTTCCCAAGTGGCTGAATGGCCACCTTCGAATATCCAGCATTCACGGGCCTCGACCTCGAGACAAAGCCGCGTTTTCTCGTCCCGGTTTCGCTCGATCCACCCTGGCTGCCAGTGGATAGTGTCGATATGAACGACGGGCAAGCCCGTACGCTGACCCAGCTTACGCGCCAAAGTGCTTTTGCCAGACCCAGGTTGACCCACAATCATCACCCGTTGCATCGAAGCTCCTTCTCGCTATGCAAGCTGATTTTTTGGGGGTAACGATGTTACGTCAATGCAAAAAAAGGGGGACAGATTCAAAAAAATAGATCCGTCCCCTGCTGTCCCTAGCCGGTGTCACCCCTTGGTCAGATCAACCAACGGCGTCTGCCGCGCCTCAGTCTCCCGCCCCGCCTGAATCTCGCTCACCTGCTTCAAGGCCTTGTCCACAGCCGCCTTATCCGCCAACAAGCTGTAGCTGATGCGGAACTGCTTGTGTTCCTTCGGCCCAATGGTGGGCACCAGGTTCAGTGGCCGCTGATAACGGCGGTTGTAGGAAAAACTCGTGCCCGGCTCCAGCCCCGTGACATAGCCCTGGCCTTGGGTGTCGGTGTTTTTCCACAGGGAAAATACCGGCAGTGTCTGCGTATTGAAGCCAACCGAAGCGCCGAGGCTGCCAGCCTTGTTATGCAATACGGTCAACGTATCGCCCTTGGCATCGGCATACGGCACCACGTTGTAAACCGTTTCGTCGTAGTCCTTGGTCGGTGCGCGGTAGGTTTGCCAGTCGGCCAATTCGCCCTTGGCCTTGTCGTTGAACGGCGACACCTGTTTTACCGGCGCGGCGAAACGAGCGCCCTGCTCCAGGAACGGCGTGCTGAAGTTACTGTGGTACAGCGCCTGGTATTCCTTCGGATAGTCGCCGTTGTTGGTCAGGGTATCGTTGAGGGCGAACGCTACGCTGCCGGGCTCGGTGACCAGTTCAGTCGCGACAGAGAAATCGACCTTCTTGAACGCCTGCTCTTTCAGTTCGCCACGCAGGGTGATGGCGTACGGGGGTTTTTCATCGATGTGCAGCGTGACTTTATTCGCAGGAATGTTGGCGGCCCGACCGTGCAGGGTCAGCAGTTCGCCATTGTCGACGCCGGGGTGGCCGACCCATTCGTATCCGCAGCGAGCGACCAGCTCGTTGAAACCTTCCAACCAGCCCAGGCCACCGCGACCATTGAGCTCGATGAAGGACGGATTGACCACGTCCTTGACCGGCGAATCCCAGCCCATGCGCACATCGCCGACCGAGGCCTGCAAGACGTTCATGCCGCGAGTTGGTACTACCGAGAGTTTCATCGTGCCGTTATCGATGTCGACGATGCTGACACCCTCCTGCCGACCGCCGTGCAAAGTGCGCAGGGTAACGCTGAAGGGTTTGTCGGTGTGTATGCCGAGCTGCTGGCTGGTGACCTGCCAGTTCTGGGCGGCTTTGTCGGTGTCGAGGAGGACGTAATCCCAGGCCAGGGCGTGGGAGGTGGCGGACAGTGTGCTGAGGGCGAGGAAGAGTTTGAGCGGGGTCATGGCGGTAGCCTTTCTTGGAGTTGTGCGGATTTTATAAACTCGATGAAACGTTTCAGCAAGCTTCAAAAACGACACGACGCGGGGAAATGCCAAGAAAGAATGGTGACGAGTCGGAAAAGTGAGTCGATGCTGTAGCCAGCAAACCAGCCCCCAAAAGGTAAATAACCTTCAGAGAGCCCTCGCGTTACTTGGCGGAGCATTTGCATAAACAAGAAAGTTAGACCAGATCGAGGAAATGCTCATTTTATAAAACCAAAAGGCAGAAACTCGCTTGACTCAAATAGACCCGCCCAAACATCACACTTTAGGCTGCATTATGATATACCAGCCTTGGATGAGCCAGGCATGAAGGACGCCCACTACGACACCTAAGGCCGTTTACCTATAAAAATTAACGGGGAGTTTTCCTGTTGCTCTTTAACGAGTGCTTCTCCTCTTGCAATTTTCACGAAACCCCTTAATGCATCCACAGCAAAAAATCCGAAACAGGGTAGCGTAAACAAAACCAAGAGCAAGTATTTTGGCTCCAGCCCCAACGGCTTAATCATTAAAAGTGGAGAAAAAGCAAGGAAGCACCCTACCATGTAAACGAGTATTGCAAGGGCTTTTCTCCAAACTCTGGAAAAGTGTTTTTTATATTTATACCGAAAATCTATTTTATTACTCGCCTCTACTAGCTCTACATATCTACGCGCCAAAACATAATCCTTGAGCCGTCTTTCGGCGTCAGACAACGAAATCAAATATTTAATTTCCGAAACTTTCATCGACACAGTTCCGGCAATCGCATAGTACCCTCGCTCAACAACAAGATGATGTAGTTTTGGGTTTGCTTCGATGTCTCCCAAGAACTCTTTTGCGAATCGATAATCGTCTTTTAGACGGAGCCTGCCTCCCATAGAAAACTCATAAATTATTTTAGCGATGCCCGCCATCGCAGCCAACGCCAAAATAATTTTTATAAACTGCTCAACGTCCATTACTAAGACTCCCTCCTGTGAATACTTTACAAAGTCGAGCTTATTATCGCCCCTCGTTTATGGGACTCAATAGTGAGTTCATCTTTTGGGAAAAACCCTCCATTCACCTCGCCCTATCGCCGCTCCACCAAAAAATCCACAAATGCCCTCACCCTTGCCGGCATCGCCGCTCCCCCCACAAACACCGCATGAATCGGCTCCACATCCCCCGGGTTAAACGCCTCCAGCAACACCACCAACTCCCCCCTTCTCACCTCCTCCACCACACTAAACGCCCCAATCCGCGCAATCCCCGCCCCCAGCTTCGCCAACTGCGCCAACGCCTCTCCACTATTGCCCTCAATCGTCCCCGTCACTTTCAACGAAAACTCGCGTCCATCCACCCGAAACGGCCAATCCGGCGCCGCCCGGCGGAAGTTGAAGCGCAAGCAGTTGTGCTGGAGTAAATCCTGCGGCGTCACCGGCGTGCCGTGGCGTGCCAGGTAGTCCGGGGAGGCGACGATGACTTGGCCGGTGGCGCCGATGTGGCGGGCGCTCAGGGGGCTGTCGGCGAGCGGGCCGAAGCGGATGGCGACGTCGGCCTGGCCGCCGAGGATGTCCACGACTTCATCGCCGAGCATCAGGTCGACAACGATGGCGGGATAGCGGACGCTGAAGGCGGCAATCAGTGGCACGATGGTCAGGCGGCCGTGTGCCAGGGCGGCGCTGACTCGCAGGCGCCCGCGTGGGGCGCCCTGGTCGGTGATGGCGTCTTCGACTTCGGCCATGTCCGCGAGGATGCGCCGGGCGCCGCGCAGGTAGGCTTCGCCTTCGGCGGTAAAGGTGATAGCGCGGGTGGTGCGCAACAGTAACCGGGTGCCGATGCGCCGTTCGGTGCGGGTGATGATGCGGCTGATGGCCGATGGCGTCAGCCCCAGGGCTCGCGCCGCGCCCGACAGGCTGCCGTGCTCGGCGACCATGGCGAACACTTCCATCTCTCCCGACCGACCGCCTATGTCCATTTGTGCTTCCTGCGCAAAGCTGTAGTTCCCAACCGTGGGCTACTGCTTGAAAAGGCAGGATTGTAGCATTTGACTCACAGATGAGGAGTCACCCATGCGTATCAATCCACCCCTTGTAGCGTTGTCCATCGGTGCCTTTGGCATCGGGGTCACAGAGTTTGCCCCTATGGGCATGTTGCCCGGTATTGCCGCCGATCTTGATGTCTCCATCCCCGCCGCTGGGCTGTTGGTGAGTGCCTATGCCATGGGCGTACTGATTGGCGCGCCGATCATGACCCTCGCCACGGCCAGGGTGCCACGCCGTTATCTGCTGATCGGGCTGATGGCGATTTTCACCTTGGGTAATTTGCTGTCGGCGCTGGCCACCGACTACCAGACCTTGATGATCGCCAGGCTGGTGACGTCGCTCAACCACGGCGCGTTCTTCGGTATTGGCTCGATTGTGGCCGCCAGTGTGGTCGCGCCAGAGAAGCGCGCGGGGGCCGTCGCGGCGATGTTTCTGGGGCTGACCCTGGCGACTATTGGCGGTGTGCCGTTGGCCACCTGGTTTGGCGAAAACTTTGGTTGGCGTACCGCGTTCTGGGGCATCAGTGGGCTCGGTGCGGTGGTGATGGCGGCGCTGTGGTGGGCGTTGCCGAATACGCCCGCGCCAAAAGGTGGCAGCCTGATGGCGGAAATTCGCGTACTGGGTCGCGGGCCGGTGCTGGCCGCGCTGGCGCTGACCGTGGTGGGCTCCAGTGCGATGTTCACGGTGTTCACCTATATCGCGCCGATTCTGCGCGATGTCACCCACGCCTCGACCAACTTCGTCACCGGGATGCTGGTGCTGTTCGGTATCGGGCTGACCCTCGGCAACGTGTGGGGTGGCAAGTCGGCGGACCGTTCGGTGGACCGTACCTTGATCACCTCGCTGGTGGTGTTGATAGCCGTGCTGCTGGCCTTCTCGGTGCTGATGCAATGGCCGCTGCCCGCCGCCTTGTCGATCCTGCTGTGGGGCGCCGCCAGTTTTGCCTTGGTGCCACCGTTGCAGATGCGGGTGATGGAGGCTGCAAAGGATGCGCCTAACCTGGCTTCGGCGATGAACATTGGTGCGTTCAATTTCGGTAATGCGATTGGCGCGGCATTGGGCGGCGCGGTGATCAACGCCGGGCTGGGCTACCCGGCCATTTCCTTGGCGGGCGCGCTGATGGCGGGCTTGGGCTTGCTGATGGTGCTGGGTTTGGGCTGGCGTTCGCGGCGTGCGGGTTTGCGTAATTGCCGGGAAACCGTGGAGGCCTGAGCAGCAAGCTGGAAAGGCCCCGCCAACTACCTTATAACTACGCCCCCTAGTCAAGGAGACGCGTAATGAAAACCATGGTAGTTGGCGCCAGCAAAGGCCTGGGCAAAGCCCTGATCGAGGGTTTGGGCGAGCCTGGGGATACGCTGATCGGCGTGTCCCGCAGCCGTCCCGAACAGCTCGACCACAACCCTGATGTGCAGGTGCAGTGGGTCGAAGCCAACCTGGCCGAACCCGCCAAGGCGGCGCAGGTCATTGAAGCCGCAGTGGCTCAGGGCGGGCTGGATACGCTGATCTACAACCTGGGTATCTGGGAAGAGTTTGCCTTTGACCCGGCGTACAATTTTCTGGGCGACAGTGATGAGCAGCTTGAAGCTATTGTCACCTGCAACATCACCTCTACCCTGCTGCTGATCAAACGCCTGCTGCCGGTGCTACTCAAAAGCGCCAACCCGAGGATCATCCTGACGGGCTCGACCTCCGGCCTGCCGCAAAGTGGCCGGCCGGAGGTGGCGTTCGGCGCTTCCAAATTTGCCCTGCGCGGGATTGCCGATGCCTTGCGTGAAGGCTATCGGCAGCAGCGCCTGGGCGTCACCTGCCTGAACCTCGGTTACCTGAACACCCAAGACCCGTTGAGCACACCGCTCGCAGTCGCGGCGCAGCGCGGTGAAGGCCAGTCGATTCCGGTGCATGACGTGGTGCAGGTGGTGCGCATGACGCTGAGCCTGTCTTCGGCCAGTTTCGTCAAGGACATCACCTTGCCGGCGATTCTGGATGAGCGGTTTTAAACCGAGAAGAACGCCAGGGGCTATCGTCTAGACTCACACGCCTATCAACCTGAGGAGCTTGCGATGACCAACAAAAACACGATCTGCCTCTGGTACAACGGCGATGCCGTGACCAGCAAAGACCCGGCCATCGCCAAGCGTGCGTTTGACGCGATGATGACCATGACCAAGATCGATATTGCTGCCATCGAAGCCGCTATTGCCGGGGACTAATGTGGGAGCGCTCAAGCTTTAGCGAGGCCGCGATGGCGGTGGGTCAGCCACCACAACTGCCAACAGTACCGCCGCCTTCGTAGCCTCGCTGCGGCTCGACAACTCCCACATTTGATCTGCGTCGGCATCCCAATTTGATGCCCGCTCGCTTCACCCATGCGCCAAAAAAAGTCATGCATCGGACCGCCAGGTTGCGACCTGGACAATACCGGCCTATGTTCGAAGCCACGCTGCGCCTTTTGCTGTCCCGCACCCTACGCCCATTCCGTAACCTGGTGACGACATGCCCACACCTTCACGCCCTGCCGTACTTGAACTGATTGGTAACACACCGCTGGTCAAGGTCAGCCGCTTCGATACCGGCCCTTGCACGCTATTTCTCAAGCTTGAATCGCAAAACCCCGGCGGTTCCATCAAGGACCGCATCGGCCTGGCGATGATCGACGCCGCCGAGCGCGACGGCCGCTTGCGCCCTGGCGGTACCATCATTGAAGCCACCGCCGGCAATACCGGCCTGGGCCTGGCGCTGGTGGGCCGGGCCAAGGGCTACCGGGTGGTACTGGTGGTGCCCGACAAGATGTCCACGGAAAAAGTGCTGCACCTCAAGGCCATGGGCGCCGAGGTGCATATCACCCGTTCCGATGTGGGCAAGGGCCATCCAGAGTATTACCAGGACGTCGCCGCACGCTTGGCCAAGGATATTCCGGATTCGTTCTTCGCCGACCAGTTCAACAACCCGGCTAACCCGCTGGCCCACGAGACCAGCACCGCGCCGGAGATCTGGGCGCAGACCCAGCATGATGTCGACGCGATTGTGGTCGGCGTCGGTTCGGCCGGCACCCTCACCGGCCTGACGCGTTTCTTCAAGCGTGTGCAGCCCGAGCTGGCGATGGTATTGGCTGACCCGGTGGGGTCGGTAATGGCCGAGTACAGCCGCAGCGGCAAGCTGGAAACCCCCGGTTCCTGGGCGGTAGAAGGTATCGGCGAGGACTTCATCCCCTCGATTGCCGACCTCTCCAGCGTGCGCCACGCCTACTCCATCAGCGATGAAGAAAGCTTCGACCACGCCCGCCAACTGCTCAAGGCCGAAGGTATTCTCGGCGGCTCGTCCACCGGCACCCTGCTCGCCGCCGCCCTGCGCTATTGCCGGGAGCAAACCGAGCCCAAGCGCGTGGTGACCTTTGTGTGCGACACCGGCACGCGTTACTTGTCGAAGGTCTACAACGACCAGTGGATGAACGACGCCGGCCTGTTGCAGTACAAGCACTACGGCGACTTGCGCGACCTGATCGCCCGCCGCTTCGAAGATGGCCGTGTGATCAGCGTAAGCCCCGACGACACCCTGCTCACCGCCTTCCAGCGCATGCGCCTGGCGGATGTGTCGCAACTGCCGGTGCTGGTAGACGGCCAGCAACTGGTGGGCGTCATCGATGAGTCCGACATCCTCCTGGGCCTGCACCACGACGCCGCGGATTTTTCCATGACCGTCGCCAGCGCCATGACTGACACCTTGCACACCCTGGCCCCCAGCGCCAGCCTGGCTGAACTGCAGGCGGAACTGGATCGCGGCCTGGTCGCCATCATTGCTGACGCCTCAGGCTTCCACGGCCTGATCACCCGCGTCGACCTGCTTAATCACCTACGGAGATCCCTTGCATGAGTCAGCCCGATAAAAGCGCATTTGCCACCCGTGTGATCCACGCCGGGCAGTCACCCGACCCGACCACGGGCGCGCTGATGCCACCGATCTACGCCAACTCCACCTACCTGCAAGACAGCCCCGGCGTACACAAGGGCTTCGACTACGGCCGCTCCCACAACCCCACGCGCTTCGCCCTGGAACGTTGTGTGGCCGACCTTGAAGGCGGCAGCCAGGCCTTTGCGTTTGCCTCGGGGCTGGCGGCGATTTCCACCGTGCTCGAGCTGCTGGATGCTGGCGCGCATATTGTCTCGGGCAATGACTTGTATGGCGGCACGTTCCGGCTGTTCGACAAGGTGCGCCAACGCAGCGCCGGGCACCGCTTCAGCTATGTCGACTTGAGCGACCTGTCGGCCTTTGAAGCATCGTTGCAGGACGACACGCGCATGGTCTGGGTCGAGACCCCGAGCAACCCGCTGCTGAGCCTGACCGACCTGCGCGCCGTCGCACGTATCTGCCGTGCCCGCGGGATTATCTGCGTGGCCGACAACACCTTCGCCAGCCCGTGGATCCAGCGCCCGCTGGAGCTGGGTTTCGACATCGTGGTGCACTCCACCACCAAATACCTCAATGGGCATTCCGATGTGATTGGCGGTATTGCCATCGTCGGCGACAACCCTGACTTGGCCGAGCGCCTGGGCTTCCTGCAAAACTCCATCGGTGCCATTGCCGGGCCGTTTGACGCGTTCCTGACCCTGCGCGGGGTGAAAACCCTGGCGCTGCGCATGGAGCGCCATTGCAGCAATGCCCTGGACCTGGCCACCTGGCTGGAGCAGCAACCGCAGGTATCGCGGGTTCACTACCCCGGCTTGAAATCCCACCCACAGCACGCGCTGGCAAAACAGCAGATGCGCGGGTTTGGCGGGATGATTTCGGTGGACTTGAACAGCGATCTGGCTGGCGCCAGACGCTTCCTGGAAAACGTGAAGATCTTCGCCCTGGCCGAGAGCCTGGGTGGCGTGGAAAGCCTGATCGAACACCCGGCAATCATGACCCATGCGACCATTCCCGCGGCAACACGGGCGCAGTTGGGGATTGGTGATGGGTTGGTGCGATTGTCGGTGGGGGTTGAGGATGTGGAGGATCTGCGCGCAGATTTAGCCCAGGCCTTGGCACACATCTAACGTCAAACATCGATCAACATGTGGGAGGGGGCTTGCTCCCGATAGCAATGTATCAGTCAGCTTATTTACAGCTGACCCACCGCTATCGGGAGCAAGCCCCCTCCCACATTGAATGCGCAATCAGCTCGATATTATGTTGCCGCGCGCCGCATGCAGCTTCTTGTAGCTGTCGATCAAACGCAAATGCCGGTCCAACCCTTCCAGCTTCATGCTGGTCGGCGTCAGCCCGTAAAACCGCACGCTGCCCTCGACCGAGCCAATCACCGCATCCATGCGCTCATTGCCAAACATGCGCCGGAAGTTGGCCTCGTAGTCCGCCAATTCCAGGTCGTCATCCAGCTCCATCTCCAACACCGCATTCATCGCCTGGTAAAACAGGCCGCGCTCAGCGGTGTTGTCGTTGTACTGCAGGAACATCTCCACGCACTCCTTGGCCTCTTCATACTGCTTCAAAGCCAGGAAGATCAGCAGCTTGAGCTCCAGGATGGTCAGTTGGCCCCACGCCGTGTTGTCATCGAACTCGATGCCGATCAGGGTGGTGATATCGGTGTAGTCGTCCAGCTCGCTTTCTATCAGGCGCTCGACCAGCGCCTGCAACTCTTCCTCGTTGAGGCGGTGCAGGTTGAGGATGTCTTCGCGGAAAAACAGCGCCTTGTTGGTGTTGTCCCAGATCAGGTCGTCCACCGGGTAGATTTCCGAGTAGTCCGGCACCAGGATGCGGCAGGCGGTGGCGCCCAGGTGCTCGTACACCGCCATGTAGGACTCTTTGCCCATGCCTTCGAGGATGCCGAACAGCGTCGCGGCTTCCTGGGCGTTGGAGTCTTCACCCTGGCCGGAAAAGTCCCACTCGACGAATTCATAATCGGACTGGGCGCTGAAGAAGCGCCACGAGACCACGCCACTGGAGTCGATAAAGTGCTCGACGAAGTTGTTCGGCTCGGTGACTGCCTGGCCTTCGAAGGTCGGCTGCGGCAGGTCGTTCAAACCTTCGAAGCTGCGGCCTTGCAGCAGCTCGGTGAGGCTGCGTTCCAGCGCCACTTCCAGGCTCGGGTGTGCACCGAACGAAGCGAACACGCCGCCAGTACGCGGGTTCATCAACGTCACGCACATCACCGGGAATTCTCCGCCCAGGGACGCATCCTTGACCAGCACCGGGAAGCCCTGGGCTTCCAGGCCCTGAATACCGGCGAGGATGCCAGGGTATTTGGCCAACACCTCTGCGGGGACGTCCGGCAGGGCGAACTCGCCCTCGATGATTTCGCGCTTCACCGCCCGCTCGAAGATCTCCGACAAGCACTGCACCTGGGCTTCCGCCAAGGTATTGCCGGCGCTCATGCCGTTGCTCAGGTAAAGGTTTTCGATCAGGTTGGAAGGGAAATACACCACTTCACCGTCGGACTGACGCACGAACGGCAGCGAAACGATGCCGCGGGCTTCGTTGCCGGAGTTGGTGTCGAACAGGTGCGAACCGCGCAGCTCGCCATCGCGGTTGTAGATTTTCAGGCAGTAGGCATCGAGGATTTCACTCGGCAACTCATCGTTGCTACCCGGCTGGAACCAGCGCTCATCCGGGTAATGCACGAACGGCGCATTGGCCAACTCTTCGCCCCAGAACTGATCGTTGTAGAAGAAGTTGCAGTTGAGCCGTTCAATGAACTCGCCCAGCGCCGACGCCAGTGCGCCCTCCTTCGTCGCGCCCTTGCCGTTGGTAAAGCACATCGGCGAGTGGGCATCGCGGATATGCAACGACCAGACGTTGGGCACGATATTTCGCCACGAAGCGATTTCGATCTTCATGCCCAGCCTGGCGAGGATGCCAGACATGTTGGCGATGGTCTGCTCCAGCGGCAGGTCCTTGCCCGCGATGTAGGTGCCCGATTCGGACGTCGAGTTGGGCATCAACAACGCCTGGGCATCGGCGTCGAGGTTGTCCACTTCTTCGATCACAAATTCCGGACCGGCCTGCACCACTTTCTTCACGGTGCAACGGTCGATGGAACGCAGGATGCCCTGGCGGTCCTTGTCAGAGATGTCCGCAGGCAGCTCGACCTGGATCTTGAAGATCTGGTTGTAGCGGTTTTCCGGGTCGACGATGTTGTTCTGCGACAGGCGAATATTCTCCGTGGGAATATTGCGCGTCTGGCAGTACAACTTCACAAAGTACGCCGCACACAACGCCGACGAAGCCAGGAAGTAGTCGAATGGCCCCGGTGCCGAACCATCGCCCTTGTAGCGGATGGGCTGGTCGGCAATGACCGTGAAGTCATCGAACTTGGCTTCAAGCCGAAGGTTGTCGAGAAAGTTGACCTTAATTTCCATGCGGGCACACCAGAATAACGAGCTAAACAAATTGGCCGCCATTATGAAGATTTTCGCCGGGAAGTCTCAGGGTTTTGCGTCTGGGCTGCCGATCGGTGCTAACGTCCAATCGACCTCACCTTAAAGACATTACCCCTTGTCCGGCTCTTGCGCCGTGAGCAGGTCATCCAGTGGTTGGACCGCAGCACCGGCATGATCTTCGTGTTATTTGCCGCTCGATTGGCGTTCAGCAAGCGCTGAACACCTATATCCATCTGCGGCGCTCCCACATTTGGATTGCGATATGTCAGTTAGTAACCTGGCGATGGACTATGCAAGGGTGCTCGAGACCGACAAAATTCTGGCCAATCGCTAAACAACGTCGGGGGCGAACACATCCGCCTGCACAAGCATTTCCAGCAGCGCCTGCGGCCATACCGTGTCCGCGGTGGTGCGCAATGACCGCCCGGGGTGGCCCAGTAATTCCTGCCGGCCAACGCGCCGTCTTTATGCTCGAAGCGGAACAGCAGCACCTGCTTTGCTGGGCTTATTACCAGTAGTCGGGCTGCTTTGCGTTCACGCATTGGCTTGGTTCCTTTCTCTATGCGCCGAAGCCATCCAACTCAAAAACGCCCGTAGCCGCGTGGAGACTGCCTCGCACTCAGCACTCGGGTTACGCGCTTCAAACAGGAAGTACGCGATTTGCACGCGCATCGACGGGTACTGCTGAACAAACAGCGCGACGTACTCTTCCAGGGTTTGCGGCCACATTGGCGCATCGTCTGCGCGCAAGGTGTGGGTGGCGCGGATAAGGGCCCGCGATGCTTCACGCTGCAGGCGAAGGCGGGTGTGTTCGGAGCTGGCCTGTTCGATGCGCAAGAGATACGTCGTGAGCGCCTGTTCGAAGTCGCCATTGACCGCCAAGGCGATAGCACGGCTCGGGCGAAACGGTTCGAAGTGCAGTGACAGGTCATCGCCCCACACACAACGGCAATGATGCTTGAGCCAAAAGCCCCAACGGTTTCTATTCTCGGGCGCCAACACCTGTGCGCGATCGCCGATGTCGAAGTCGATCTTGGTGACGTGTGGATGCCGCTGTTCCAACGCGAGGCGGGCCGCCTCCAGCCGTTCAAGCACAGGTGCATCAGGGGGTTCGATCAGTATCAGCGAGAGATCAAGGTCAGAAACCCCGACCTCGGCCTGGCCTCGTGCGACGCTGCCATACAGATAAATCCCGTGCAGGCCGAACGCGGCCTGGGACAGGGTTGCGCAGACATCCGCGAGCAGCGGCTGGAACTCAATTTGTACGGGAGCATCGGCGACGGTGAGGATATAGCCGTCGGCATCGACGCCCGCGGGTTGTAAGACAGTCACGGGCGATGCACCTCAATCACCAGGCCTTCCTCTTCACTCGGCACACAGAAGTGGCGAGTGATCAGGTCGAATTCGGCGTCTGTCGCGGCAAAGTCATGCTCGCCCTGAGCGTTGCGCGCATGCAGGCGGGCACGGCAGGTGGCATCGTCCAGTTCCAGATAATGCAGCCGGTGCGGCACCTTGGCCGCTTGGGCCAGGCCGAGCAACCACTCACGGTTGGCGAGGGTATTGGCCGGGAAATCCAGGACCACATTCACGCCGGATTCCAACAGGTTAACCACCAACGGCCCCAGCACGCTGCGCACCCGCTGGGCACAGCGCAGGTAGTCGGCGATGGCCTGGATCTCACCGGGATACAGACTGGCCAGCCAGTGGTCTTCGCTGAGCACAATGGCCCCGTGCTCGGCGGCCAGGCTCTTGGCGAGTGTGGACTTGCCGGAGGCGATCTTGCCGCACAGCAGATGCAGGGTTGGCATAAAGCGTTTCCTTGTGTCGGGCCAGGCAGGATGAGTCATGCCGCCGCTGACGTAAATACATCCAGTTGAATCCTGGTCTCCAAGCGAGGTCACCTTCAAGGAGACGACAACACAATGGGAGACCGTGATGAACCTTGCAATGACATTCTTCAGCCTGTTTGCCGGTTGGATGGCAATTGTGATGTCGATGCTGTGGGGCGTGCTGCGGGTGCTGCACAGGCATCATGCTTAGCACACCGGACGGCCGCTATTTTGTGGTCAAGGGGCAACTCTGGCGCTGTACCAATCCGGCTTTGGACGAGGCAACCCGGCAGCATTGGGTCAACGCACTGATGGACGCACGCCGGGCGGTCAAGTCGGCCAAAGGCGACGCTGATCCCCAGGCCTTGAAAGCCGCCCGGCAGCAGGTGCAGCATGCCAAGGTCGCATTGGGTGAGCGTGGCCCGGTGTGGTGGCAGGATGGTAGCCCGGATTACAACCGCTGCCAGGTCGGCAACACACCCTATGCGTCGTGGTTCGAAAAACATCTCGACACGACCTCCCAGTGAACTTTCTTACAAATGCCATGCTCCTTTCCTATGCGAAGTCATCGCGCCCTGAGCCCAGGGCGCAGAACGATAAGGAGCCGCCACCCACATGACTACCCTCCCCACTTACCCCGTCGTCAGACCTGGTCCGCTACATGGGACCTTGCTGGCAGGCACCGTGCCGCTGTTTCTCGGGGCCTTGCTCAGTGATATCGCCTACGGCCAGACCTACCAGATCCAATGGGCCAACTTCGCGTCGTGGCTGATCGCCGGGGCGCTGGTGTTCTGTGGTTTTGCACTGTTGTTTGCGCTGGTCAACCTGGTGCGTGCCGAACACAAGGGCGGGCGCCCGGTGGCGTATTTCCTGCTGTTGCTGGGCACCTGGGTGCTCGGGCTGGTCAATGCCTTCCAGCATGCCAAGGACGCCTACGCCATGATGCCCACTGGCATGGTGCTGTCGGCGATTGTCACCGTCCTGGCGATCATCGCGACGTGGATCGGCTTGACCAATCTGCGCTCAGGAGTTGCCCGATGAAAATACTCAACACACTGACCTTGCTCAGCGCAGCCCTCGTGCTGAGTGCCTGCGGTGGCGAAGGCGACAAGACCCAGGCTCGCGGCCCCGATCCCAAACTGCCCGAACAACAAAGCAGCCTGCTGCCGAGCATGAAGATTGCCGAGCCCACGCCTTGGGGTGAGCAAAAGCCCAAGGTGCCCGAAGGCTACAGCGTCACCGCCATCGCCACCGACCTGGCGATCCCGCGCCAGACCCTGGTGCTGCCCAACGGCGATATCCTCGTGGCCGAAGGCCGTGGCGGCAGTGCCGCCAAGCTCAAGCCCAAGGACGTGATTGCCAGCGTGATCAAGGCCCAGGGCAATACCAAGGTCAAAGGCGGCAACCGCATTACCCTGCTGCGCGATGCCGACGGTGACGGCACCTATGAACTGAAGACGGTATTCGCCGACAACCTCAACGCCCCCTACGGCCTGGCATACGCCGACGGCAAACTGTATGTGGCCAACCAGGACGCGCTGGTGCGCTTCGACTACGCCGACGGCCAGACCAAGGCCAGCGCCCCGCCCGTCAAAGTCACCGACTTGCCGGCGCAGATCAACCACCACTGGACCAAGTCATTGGCCGTGAGTGACGACGGCCGCCAGCTGTACGTGGGCATCGGCTCCAACAGCAACATCACTGAACGCGGCATGGAAGTGGAGATCGACCGCGCCATGGTCTGGCAGATCGACGCGGCCACCGGTGCGCACAAACCCTACGCCACCGGCCTGCGCAACCCTACCGCGCTGACCCTCCAACCGGGCACCGGGCAACTGTGGACGGTGGTCAACGAACGCGATGAGCTCGGCCCCGACCTGGTGCCGGACTACCTGACGTCGGTGCGCGAAGGTGCCTTCTACGGTTGGCCCTACAGCTACTGGGGCCAGAACGTCGACCCACGCGCACAACCGCAGAACTCGGCCAAGGTGGCCTCGGCGATCAAGCCGGATTACAGCCTGGGTTCCCATGTGGCTGCACTGGGCGTGGATTTCTCCATTCCCGCCATGGGGGCAAAATTCGCCGATGGCGTGTTTGTCGGCGAACACGGCAGCTGGAACCGCGACAACCCGGTGGGCTACAAGGTGATCTTCGTACCGTTCAGCAACGGCAAGCCGTCAGGCGAACCCATCGACTTCGCCACCGGCTTTCGTGGCGATGATGGCAAGACCCGTGGGCGCCCGGTGGGCGTGACGGTGGATCCGAAAGGCGCACTGATCATTGCCGACGACCTCGCCAATACCATTTGGCGAGTCACCCGTAACCACTAACCGGGTATGACAGGGGCGGCGACGCCCCTGTCAGCCGTCACTGTGCAATTGCGCTACAAGCCAGGCCATTCGCTGGGGCCTATCCACGACACGTTTGTGTGCGCCTGTCTTAAGGGCCCCGCCTTCGATACCTGAAGCGCCAGCTACAGGTCGGTGATTTCCTTATGTCGCGGCACCAATGCCTTCATCACGCTCCAGGCCACCAGGTAAGCCAGGGCGCAGATGGCAAACATGATCATGTAGCCGGTGTGGATGTCATTGATCGACTTGTAGTAGTCGAACACCCAACCGCCGATCTTGGTCATGACTACCCCGCCCAGCCCGCCGGCCATGCCACCAATGCCGACTACCGAAGCCACGGTTTTCTGCGGGAACATGTCGGACACGGTGGTGAAAATATTGCACGACCACGCCTGGTGCGCCGAAGCGCCCACACCGATCAGCAGCACTGGTACCCAGAAGCTGAGATAGCCCAACGGCTGCGCCAGCAACACCACCAGCGGGAACAGCGCAATCACCAGCATGGCTTTCATGCGCCCGTCATAGGGTGCATCGCCGCGGGCCATGAAGTAGCTGGGAAACCAGCCGCCGCCAATGCTGCCGACCATGGTCATGCTGTACAGCACCGCCAGCGGCATCACGATATCGGCGCCTTTCATGCCGTACTGAGCGGACAGGTAGGTGGGCAGCCAGAACAGGAAAAACCACCACACGCCATCGGTCATGAACTTGCCAAAGGCGAACGCCCAGGTCTGGCGGTAGGTCAGCAGCTTGAACCAGGAGACTTTCTTCGTGGCAGTGCCCGCAGGCGCTGGGGTGAAAGGTTGTACCGTCTGATCGCTGCGGATGTAGGCCAGTTCTTCGGCCGACAGGCGTTTTTGCTGTTCCGGTTTTTCGTACACGGCAGCCCAGACCGCGACCCACACGAAACCCAACATGCCGATGACCATAAAGGCCGCCTCCCAGCCCCACAGGCCGGCAATCAGTGGCACGCAGATCGGCGCCAGGATCGCGCCAACGTTGGCCCCGGAGTTGAAGATGCCAGTGGCCAGTGAGCGTTCTTTCTTGGGGAAGTACTCGGCAGTGGCCTTGATCGCAATGGGGAAGTTACCCGCTTCACCAATCGCCAAGACCGCCCGTGACAGCATGAAACCGGCAATCGACACCGGGATCACCGCCAGGCCAATTGCCCCGCTGATCGCCGCGATGCCCTCGCCCATCGGCACCGAAAAGGCATGCATGATCGCACCGGTAGACCAGATACAAATCGCCACCACATACGCGGCCTTGGTACCGATCTTGTCGACGAACCGCCCGGCAAACAGCATGGAAATGGCGTAGACGAACTGGAACACCGCTGCGATGTTGGCGTAATCGGTGTTGCTCCAGCCAAATTGTGTCGAGAGTTGCGGCGCCAGCAGGCTCAGCACCTGACGGTCGAGGTAGTTGACCGTAGTCGCGAAAAACAGCATCGCGCAGATCGTCCAGCGATAGCTGCCGACCGCCTGGCCGACACGATGGGCACTGATGGGCTCGTTCAAATTCATGGCATCACTTTTTATTTTTGTTAGATAGGACACATGTAACGTCATATGTCGTCGTACAACTTTGGCTTTTATATCGAGACACCCACACAGTGTCAATCGGAAAGAGTGCCGTTTATCGAGGAGTTACGCGGGTGTGAAAAAACGTTAGTTCCGTGCAGTTGTAGGATGACAAACCCGCAGTACCAGGCTGGGCGCTTGCCCGGGTACGTCGTCCAGCACGCCGAAGGGTTGCATGCCGAGCTTTTCCAGCACGCGGATCGACGCGGCATGATCGGGTCGTACCAAGCCGAAGACCTCCGGTAAACCGAGGGTTTCAAACGCCAGCACCAATGCATCGCGGCCCACCTCGGTCGCGTAGCCCTGCCCCCACGCTTGCACGGCGAAGCGGTAGCCGAGGTTGATACGCCGCTGTGTCAGGTAGTTGAGGGGCGCGATCCCGCCAAAACCGATGTTGTACTCCGGTGCCTCTCGCCGGGCATTCGCCCACCAGCCGTAGTCATGTGCGAACCCAGTTTAAACAACACCGACGATCCCTGTGGGAGCCGTCGAGCTTTAGCGAGGCCGCGAAGGCGGTGGGTCAGGCAACATAAATGCCAGCAGTGCCGCCGCCTTCGTAGCCTTGCCAAGGCTCGACAACTCCCACATTTGAACTGTATCGCCAGTGCAATCCCAGGTACCCGGAGCCGAGCATTTCTACCCGCTGCGAGAAAAAATCCACAGAGGGGTGAATTATTTCGTGTCCACTTGTATCTGAACTGACAGAGTGGTGCCATCGCCGCGATGGCACCTCCCCTGTTCAGCTTTAGAGTGACCCGCATGATATTACGTAAGAAACGTGTCAAACCTATCGGTTTGAAAGACATCACCATCGTCGACGATGCCAAGGTGCGCAAGGCGATCACCGCCGCCGCGCTGGGTAACGCCATGGAATGGTTCGACTTCGGCGTCTACGGGTTTGTCGCCTATGTACTCGGCAAAGTGTTCTTCCCGGACGCCTCCCCCAGCGTACAAATGATTGCTGCGCTGGGCACCTTCTCGGTGCCCTTCCTGATTCGCCCACTGGGCGGCCTGTTCTTCGGCGCTTTGGGCGATAAGTACGGGCGACAGAAAGTCCTCGCCGCCACCATTGTGATCATGTCCCTGAGCACGTTCGCTATCGGCCTGATCCCCGGCTATGCCTCCATTGGTATCTGGGCACCGATCCTGTTGCTGCTGTGCAAAATGGCCCAAGGTTTCTCGGTAGGCGGGGAATACACCGGCGCGTCCATCTTCGTCGCCGAATACGCCCCGGACCGCAAACGCGGATTCCTCGGCAGTTGGCTGGACTTCGGTTCCATCGCCGGTTTCGTCCTCGGCGCCGGTGTGGTGGTGTTGATTTCCACTGTGCTTGGCGAGGCGGAGTTCGAAGCCTGGGGCTGGCGCCTGCCGTTCTTCCTTGCCCTGCCGCTGGGCATCATCGGGCTCTACCTGCGCCACGCGCTGGAAGAAACCCCGGCGTTCCAGCAGCACATGGACAAGATGGAACAGGGTGACCGCCAGGGCCTGACTCACGGCCCGAAAGTGTCGTTCAAGGAAGTTGCCACCCAGCACTGGCGCAGCCTGTTGACCTGCATCGGTATCGTCGCAGCCACCAACGTGACGTACTACATGCTGCTGACGTACATGCCCAGCTACCTGTCGCATAACCTGCATTACAAAGAAAACAGCGGCGTGCTGATCATCATCGCGATCATGGTCGGCATGTTGTTCGTGCAGCCGTTCATTGGCTTTATCAGCGACAAGATCGGCCGCAAGCCGTTCATCATCGCCGGCAGCATCGGCCTGTTGTTCCTGTCGATACCGGCCTTCATGCTGATCACCAGCGGCAAGATCGGGCTGATCTTCAGCGGCCTGTTGATCCTGGCCATCGTGCTGAACTTCTTTATCGGTGTGATGGCTTCCACACTGCCGGCCATGTTCCCCACGCACTTGCGTTACAGCGCGTTGGCCAGTGCGTTCAACGTCTCGGTATTGATCGCCGGCCTTACCCCTACCGCCGTGGCCTGGCTAGTGGAAAGCACCAACGACCTGTACATGCCCGCCTACTACCTGATGGTGTTTGCCGTGGTTGGCCTGGTCACCGGCCTGACCATGAAGGAAACCGCCAACAAGCCCCTGCGCGGCGCGGCGCCGGCAGCGTCGGACATGGAAGAGGCCAAGGAGATCCTGCAAGAGCACCACGATAATATCGAGCAGAAGATCGAAGACATCGACGCCCAGATTGCCGAACTGGAAGCCAAGCGCCAGAACCTGGTGCAGCAGCACCCTCGGATTAACTAATACTTGGCTCGGCGTGGCGGCCTGGCCGTCACGCCATTGGAGTGCTCAAGCATGATTCCAAGCGTCACCGCAGCACACTCATTACTCAGCGCCGATGAACGCGCTGCCATTGCCGAAATAGAAGCCACCACCAGCATCCTGCAACTGGTGACCCGCCTGACCGGAATGCGCTTTGCCGGCATCGCCAAGTTTACTGACCTGGAATGGATCGTCTGCTCCGTACACGACACCTTTGACATGGGCATTCATGTCGATGACGTCCTCGACCTCGAAACTACCCTGTGCAGTGAATTCTGCATCAACCCCCAGACGCTGTTCATCCCGCAGATCAGCCAGAACGGCCGCTTTGCCGCGCGCCCGGTGGTCAAGCAATACGCCATCGAAAGCTATGCCGGCGCGCCGATCTTTCTGCCCGATGGGCGTCTGTTCGGTGCGCTGTGTGCGCTGGACTCGCGGGCAATGCTGTTCGATGATCCCAACCTGCCCGAGACCCTGAGTCTGTTTGCGCGGCTGATTGGCTGCATTTTCTACGCTAACCTGACCGCGACTGAGCAATAGCAACGATCGCCTGCGTTATCGGAAAAACTGACTCGGCGTCCTGCCAAACTGTTTCTTGAACATGCTGGTAAACGCACTCGGGCTTTCATACCCCAGTTCAAACGCCACATCGATGATCTTCTCCCCCACCGCAATGCGCTCCAGCGCCAGCAGCAGCCGTGCCTGCTGGCGCCATTGGCCGAAGGTCATCCCGGTTTCCTTGCGAAACAGGCGCTGGATGGTGGTTTGATCAAGGCCCAAGCGCGCACTCCAGTGCGCAACGGTGGAGGCATCCCCAGGTTCGTTCTGCAGCGCCAGGCAGATCTGGCTCAGGCGTGGGTCGGCAGGCTGTGGCAAAGACAGCGGCAAGGCTGGGAGGTTGGCCAGTTCGTCGAGGATCAGATGCATGATCCGGGCGTCGCGTGAGTCCTCGGCATAGGGCGGCTTCAAACTGACCGATGCCTTGATCAGCTCGCTCAACAACGGCGAGACCGTCACCGTCTTTGGCTCGGCTGGCAGGTTTGGGAAACTGTCCGGGCGCACGAACACGCTGCGCATTTTCAATGTGCCCACGCAGCGCAGCGAATGGACTTGTCCGCAAGGCATCCAAAAGCCACGGTTGGGTGGTACCGTCCATTGATTCAGGGCCGAATACACCACCATCACCCCGCCAATGGCATAGAGCAGCTGATGCTTGTTGTGGCTGTGCTCGGGGATCACCCAGTTTTCGGGATAATCGGTGGCCGAGCTGATGACGGCCCAATCACCTTCATCGATCTCCTGGAGAAATTTGTCGAGGGATTTGATTGTTTCGCCCTTTTTGAGATGGTTTATGCCCGAATTTCGCGAGACAGGCATTTTCTTCGAATTTAGCATAGCTTTCGAAACAATTAGAAATGGCTGCCAGCTAAAGTACTGTCTGCCCCTGTTTGCTGCCTTGTATGGAATGCCTGCATGTCGAGTCTCACCGCGACACCCGCCGCTGCCACCACGACGCCCCAGATAAGCCCCTTGGTTATGCGCGTCCTTGGCGCCTGCGCCCTGGCGCATATGATCAATGACCTGATCCAGGCCGTGCTGCCGTCGATCTACCCCATGCTCAAGGCCAACTACGGCCTGAGCTTCACCCAGGTCGGCCTGATCACCCTGACCTTCCAGCTGACCGCGTCCTTGCTGCAACCCTGGATCGGCTACCACACCGACCGTCACCCCAAGCCCTGGCTGCTGCCGGCGGGCATGGTGTGCACCTTGATCGGTATTTTGATGCTGGCGTTTGTCGGCAGCTTCCCGGCGATTTTGCTCGCGGCGGGGCTGGTGGGTGTCGGTTCGTCGACCTTCCACCCGGAAACCTCTCGCGTCGCACGCCTGGCCTCCGGTGGCCGCTACGGCCTGGCGCAATCCACCTTCCAGGTCGGCGGCAACACCGGCAGCGCCTTCGGCCCGTTGCTGGCGGCGGCGATCATCATTCCCTACGGCCAAAGCCATATCGCCTGGTTCGGCCTGTTTGCGGTGTTCGCGATCCTGGTGCTGTACGGCTTGAGCCGCTGGTACCGCCACCACCTCAACCTGTTCAAGCTCAAGCAAGGCAGCCAGGCGACCCATGGCTTGTCCAAAGGCCGCGTGACCTTTGCCCTGGTGGTGCTGGCCGTGTTGGTGTTCTCCAAATATTGGTACATGACCAGCCTTACCAGCTACTTCACCTTCTACCTGATTGAAAAGTTCCAGTTGTCGGTTGCCAGTTCGCAGATGTACCTGTTCCTGTTCCTCGGCGCGGTGGCGGTCGGCACCTTCGCCGGTGGCCCGATCGGCGACAAGATCGGCCGCAAGAAAGTCATCTGGTTCTCCATCCTCGGTGCCGCGCCGTTCACCCTCGCCCTGCCCTACGTCGACCTGTTCTGGACCGCCGTACTCAGCGTCGTCATCGGCTTTATCATCGCCTCGGCGTTCTCGGCCATCGTGGTGTTTGCCCAGGAATTGGTGCCCGGCAATGTGGGCATGATCGCCGGGATATTCTTTGGCCTGATGTTCGGTTTCAGCGGAATTGGTGCAGCGCTGCTCGGTATGCTCGCCGACAACCACGGGATCGAGTACGTCTACAAGCTGTGCTCGTTCCTGCCGCTGGTGGGCATCCTGACGGTACTGTTGCCGTCGACCAAGGGTGTTTGATTGCTGGGTGTACCCAAAAGCAGGTAAATGATACGCCGCGATCCAATTGTGGGAGGGGGCCCCCTCCCACATAGTAAGTTCCACTACAGGTCATAACAAACCGCCACACTGCGGGCGATTCTTTACCAGCTCAGTTGCATGGCCGACGGGAAAACCCATTGACCACGATATAGAGCAACGGCCCCATCGACACAAACACCGCCGTCAGCAAAAAGTATGGCAACACCGAGGCCAGCGACCGCCCTCGCCCGCGCGCATCGCGGTACATCTACACACACGCCAGCACCGCCATCAAATACAGGTCAATCACCACCTGGGCGGTATCGGGCCGCGACATCAGTTCTCGTCCAAACGCCAAGAGTGACTGCTCGGCGGTGAGCATCGTCGCCACGGTGTACAGGGTAAATCCCAGCAATGCGGCCAGGGCAATATAGGGTCTGCGCATGGGTTCTTCCTTGAAATGCGATGGAAATCATCGCGGCCACCTTAGCGATAAGGGCCTCCCTCTCGCAATCCCATTGCCGTCTTCATCGGGCAGATCATGCGTGCCGCCTACGCGAACTATGCCGCGCTGGTTTTGTGAAATATCTGTACGTAGACTGCCGCCATACCCCCACTTGAAGGCGGCGAAAAAAACGTGATGCAAGTTACTGAAGTCTCCATTGCCCAATTGCGCGCTGCGCTTGAAGCCGGCCAGACCACGGCGGTTGAACTGGTCCAGGCGTACCTGGCGCGGATCGACGCCTACGATGGCCCGCACACCGCCACCGCGTTGAACGCCGTGGTGGTGCGCAACCCCGACGCCCTGAAAGAAGCCGAGGCGTCCGATGCGCGCCGTGCCAAGGGTGAAACCCTGGGGCCGCTGGATGGTATTCCCTACACCGCCAAGGACAGTTACCTGGTCAAGGGCCTGACCGCTGCATCCGGCAGCCCCGCGTTTGCCAAGCTGGTCGCCCAGCGGGATGCCTTCACCATTGAACGCCTGCGGGCCGGCGGCGCCATCTGCCTGGGCAAGACCAACATGCCGCCGATGGCCAATGGCGGCATGCAGCGTGGCGTGTATGGCCGCGCCGAAAGCCCGTACAACGCCGACTACCTCACGGCGCCGTTTGCCTCCGGCTCCTCCAACGGCGCCGGCACCGCCACCGCCGCCAGCTTTGCGGCGTTTGGCCTGGCTGAAGAAACCTGGTCGAGCGGCCGCGGCCCGGCGTCCAACAATGGCCTGTGTGCCTACACACCGTCCCGGGGCGTGATTTCGGTACGCGGCAACTGGCCATTGACGCCAACCATGGACGTGGTGGTGCCCTATGCGCGCACCATGGCCGACCTGCTCGAAGTGCTCGATGTGGTGGTTGCCGAAGACCCCGACACGCGTGGCGACCTGTGGCGCCTGCAGCCCTGGGTGCCGATCCCCAGCGTCACCTCGGTGCGCCCGGCGTCGTACGCCACCCTGGCGGTCAGCAGCGACAGCCTGGCCGGCAAGCGCTTCGGCGTGCCGCGCATGTACATCAATGCCGACCCCGATGCTGGCACCAGCGAAAAACCCGGGATCGGCGGCCCGACCGGGCAAAAGATCCACACCCGTGCCACGGTGATCGAACTGTGGCAAGCCGCCCGCCAGGCGCTGGAAGCAGCCGGGGCAGAAGTGATCGAAGTGGATTTCCCACTGGTGTCCAACTGCGAAGGCGACCGCCCCGGCGCGCCGACGGTGTTTACCCGTGGCCTGGTCTCCAAGGAGTTCCTGCACGACGAACTGTGGGAACTGTCGGCCTGGGCCTTCGATGATTTCCTGCGCGCCAATGGCGACCCGAGCCTGAACCGCCTGGCAGATGTGGACGGACCGAAGATCTTCCCCCACGACCCCGGCACCCTGCCCAACCGTGAAGACGACCTGGCCGCCGGCATGGACGAATACGTGCGCATGGCCCAACGCGGGATCACCCCGTGGGACCAGATCAGCACCGTGCCCGATGGCCTGCGCGGCCTTGAGCAAACCCGACGTATCGACCTGGAAGACTGGATGGACAACCTCGGCCTCGACGCCGTGCTGTTCCCTACCGTGGCCGATGTGGGCCCGGCCGATGCCGATGTGAACGAAGCGTCCGCCGATATCGCCTGGAGCAATGGCGTGTGGGTGGCGAACGGCAATCTCGCGATTCGTCACCTGGGCGTGCCCACTGTCACCGTGCCGATGGGTGTGATGGCGGATATCGGTATGCCGGTGGGGCTGACTTTTGCCGGGCGTGCCTATGATGATTCGGCGCTGCTGCGCTTTGCTGCAGCGTTTGAAGCCACCGGCAGCAAACGTATGATTCCGCCGCGGACGCCAGGCTAAACGCAACTCGAATGTGGGAGGGGGCCGGTATATCAGCCAATAATGGGTTGACTGACACTCAGCAATCGGGGGCAAGCCCCCTCCCACATTTTGCTGTATTTCCAATCACGCACCGTGGCTCAGGTGGCTGCTGATCGGGCGTCTGGCTTACACGTACTGAGGATCGCTCACCACGCCACCACCGTGCGCACTTTCACCAGGGCCTCACGCAACTGCGCCATCGGCACCGAACCTAGGGCGACGCGCAGTGCGTGGGGCACTTGGGCCGAGACGGCGAACGGTTCGGCGGTGGACACGGATATGCCGTCGCGCTGCAAGGTCATGGCGACCTGATCAGCGCGGGCGTCTTCCGCCAGAGGCAGCCACAGGAAATATGAGCACGGATGGCTGATATACCTCACGCCCGTCAGCACCTGCGCCGCCAATGCCTGGCGGGCCTGGGCATCCGCACGTTTTTGCGCCTCCAGTTGCGCCACCGTACCATCCTCAATCCAGGCCACCGCAATCGCGCTCATCACTCCCGGAACATTCCAGGTGGTGGCCATGATCGTGCGCTCCAACCCGCTGACCCAGGCCGAAGGCGCGGCGATAAAGCCCACGCGCAAACCGGTGGCGACACTTTTGGACAGCCCGCCGACATACACCGTGCGCTCTGGTGCCAGGGTCGCTACCGGCACGGGGGCATCTTCGGCGAGAAACGCATAGGCGCCATCCTCGATGATCATCAGGTTGTGCTCCCGGGCAATCGCCACCAAGCGCTCGCGCTGCTCCAGGCTCAGCACCCAGCCCAACGGATTATGCAGGGTCGGCATGCTGTACACCGCACGCACCGGGCGTCTGCGACACAGGCTGTGCAGGTGCTCCAGGTCCGGGCCGCTGGCAGTGACGGGGATGGCGACGATTTCCAGGTGCAGGGTTTGCGCCAGCACCTTGAAGCCCGAATAGGTCAGCGCATCCACCGCGATCACATCCCCAGGCTTGAGCAACGCCATCAGGGTCACCGCCAGCCCATGTTGGGCGCCGCTGACCACCAGCACCTGCTCGGCGTCCACCGCCAGGCCTCGGCTCAACAAGTGCCGGGCCACAGCGGCGCGTTCATGCACACGCCCGGCATGGGGCTGGTAACGCAGCAGCGCCTCCAGGTCGCCGGACAGGGCCAACTGGCGCAGCGCCGTGCGCAACAGCTCGGCCTGGCCAGGTAAAGACGGGTAGTTGAAATTCAGGTCGAGCAGGCCTGCCGCAACGGTCATTTGCCCACTGCCCTGCCCCGGCGGCAAGGCAATCTCGCGCACAAAGGTACCGCGACCGGTCTCGCCGCTGACCAGGCCCATGGCTTCCAATTCGCTGTACACCCGGCTGGCAGTGACCAGGGCCAGACCATGTTCTGCGGCCAATTGCCGATGGGTGGGTAGCCGCGTGCCGGGCGGCATCTGGCCGCTGCGGATGGCCTCGGCGAAGGTATCGACCAGCGACTTGTAACGGGCACGGGGCATAGGCATGTATCCATGACAATTTTTTGATTGTCCTAATCTTCGATCCTAGGATGGCCGACACGCAACTCCCTTTTTTCGGACAGGCCCTCATGGAACGTACTTCCCCCCTCGGCACTCTGGACATTCGCACCCAGGGTTGGATCAACGGTTTTATCGGCGTGGTGATTTTCAGCGGCTCGCTGCCGGCCACGCGCCTGGCGGTGATGGAATTCGACCCGGTGTTCCTGACCATGCTCCGCGCCACTCTCGCCGCCGTGCTGGGCGTGTGTCTGTTGTGGCTGTTCAAGGAAAAACGCCCGGAACGCCAGCAATGGGCACCGCTGGTCATCGTCGCCCTCGGCGTGGTGATCGGCTTCCCGCTGCTGACCGCCCTGGCGTTGCAATACGTGACCTCGGCCCACTCCATCGTCTTCATCGGCCTGCTGCCGCTGGCCACGGCGGTATTTGGCGTGCTGCGTGGGGGTGAGCGGCCCAGGCCGGTGTTCTGGTTGTTTTCGATCCTCGGCAGTCTGTTGGTGATGGGTTATGCCTTTGCCCAGGGCCTGAGCGCCGCTCCCGTGGGCGACTTACTGATGCTGTTGGCAGTGCTGGTGTGCGGCCTGGGTTATGCCGAAGGCGCCAAGCTGTCGCGCAGCCTGGGCGGCTGGCAGGTGATCTGTTGGGCGTTGGTGGTGTCGCTGCCGGTGGCGGCGCCGCTGAGCCTGTTGCTGGCGCCTTCGACCTTCAGCGGTATCAGCCTGCCGGCGTGGCTGAGCCTGGGCTATGTGGCGCTGTTCAGCATGCTGATCGGCTTTGTGTTCTGGTACCGCGGCCTGGCCCAGGGCGGCATTGCTGCGGTCGGTCAGTTGCAGTTGCTGCAACCTTTCTTCGGCCTGGCGCTAGCGGCGGGCTTGCTGCATGAGCAGGTCAGCCTGGGCATGCTATTGGTGACAGTCGCGGTGATCGGCTGCGTGGCCGGAGCGAAGAAATTTGCTCGCTAACGCGTGGCCTGCTAAACAGAGGCGTCGCCCCCAAGAACAACAAGGACTCTGCATGCACAGCGCTTCTCTCCAGGACACCACCGCGCCGGAAGGCGTCTGCTACGGCTGCGGCAGCAGCAACCCCCATGGCCTGCACATCAAGAGCCACTGGGCCGAGGACGGCGTGCACGTGATCGCCGAGCATCAACCCGAGGCCAAATACAGCGGCTGGCCCGACCTGGTCTACGGTGGCCTGATCGCCATGCTGGTGGACTGTCATTCCAACTGGACCGCCATGGCCTACCACTACCGTGCCGAGCAACGTGAGCCCGGCAGCCTGCCGCGCATCGACTGCGTCACCGGCAACCTGGGGATCAAATTCATCAAGCCCACGCCCATGGGTGTGCCCCTGACCCTGCGTGCCCGGGTCGAAGGCGAAGTCGGGCGCAAAAGCCGCGTGGTCTGCGAGGTGTATGCCGGCGACGTACTCACCGCCATCGGCGACTCGGTGTTCGTGCGCGTCGACACCGGGCAACTGGCCGCTGCCGCCCATGGCCGCGAGGCTTGATCCTGGTCTACATTGACTGCAACCGCTGATCGAGGACTGCACCGATGCCCCGTCTCACCGCGAAAGACTTTGCCCCCGAACTGCTGGAACTCTACGACGGCTACGCACACGGCAAGATCAACCGTCGCGAATTTCTCGACCGCGCCGCACTGTTCACCCTCGGCGGCCTCACCGCCTCGGCATTGCTGGCGGCCCTGAGCCCCAACTACGCCCTGGCCGAACAGGTGAAATTCACCGACCCGGACATCGTTGCCGACTACATCACCTACCCTTCGCCCACGGGTAACGGCACGGTGCGCGGCTACCTGGTGCGCCCGGCCAAGGCCGCAGGCAAGCTGCCCGCCGTGGTGGTGGCGCATGAAAACCGTGGCCTCAACCCGTATATCGAAGACGTCGCTCGGCGCCTGGCCAAAGCCGGCTTTATCGCCCTGGCCCCAGACGGCCTGACATCAGTCGGCGGCTACCCCGGCAATGATGAAAAAGGCGTGGCGCTGCAACAGACTGTCGACCCGACCAAACTGATGAACGACTTCTTCGCCGCCATCGAATGGCTGATGCACCACGACAGCAGCACCGGCAAGGTCGGCATCACCGGTTTCTGTTATGGCGGCGGCGTGACCAATGCCGCGGCGGTGGCCTACCCGGAACTGGGCGCGGCGGTGTCGTTCTACGGGCGCCAACCCGACGCCAAGGACGTACCGCGAATCAAGGCGCCGATCATGTTGCATTACGGCGAGCTGGATACGCGGATCAATGAGGGTTGGCCGGCGTATGAACAGGCGTTGAAAGCTGCAGGTACGACATATGAGGCGTTTATCTACAAGGGTGCCAACCACGGTTTTCATAATGATTCGACACCTCGGTATGACGAAGCGGCGGCGAATCTTGCCTGGGAGCGCACCCTGGGATGGTTCCGCCAATACCTGGCGTAGCAGCACTCTAAATGTGGGAGGGGCCTGCCCCCTCCCACATGCTTATCCAATGCACATCTGCAACCACCCTTTGAACGCCAGCATCGCCGAGGTTTCAGCCCGCGACTGCAAACGGGTCAGCCAATAACTGCCTGTCGTTATCCCCACGTCGAACGGCTGGCGAACCACATCGCTCTCCAACTGCCGCGAAAACATCAGTGCCGGCGCCAGCGCCACGCCGGTGCCTTGCAGGGCGGCTTCCATCATCGCCAGCGAGGAGTCGAACACGATACTGCGCGGCACCCGCGTGTCAGTGGGCAGCCCGGCGGCCTGGAACCACAGGCTCCACTCATCGGCACGGTAGGAGCGCAGCAAGGTGTGCTTCAACACGTCTGCCGGGCTGTGCAGTTGCTCGGCAATCTGCGGCACGCACAGCACTGTCAACGGAGCCTCAAGCAACGGGCAGGCGTCGGTGCCGTGCCAGGCGCCAGCGCCAAAGCGGATCGCGTAATCCAGGCCCTCGGCGGCGACATCCACGCGGTTGTTGTGGGTGGACAGGCGCAAATCAATAAAGGGGTAGAGGCTGTGGAAATCCGCCAGACGTGGCAACAGCCAGCCCACCGCGAAGGTGCCGACCGCCCCTACCGTCAGCACCTCGCGGTAATGCCCGCCTTCGAACTGGCCCAACGTAAGGGCAATGCGATCAAAGGCTTCACGCAGCACCGGCAGCAGGGTTTCGCCTTCGCTGGTGAGCATCAGGCCCCGTGGCAGGCGCTTGAACAGCGTGACATTGAGTTGCGCTTCGAGGCTTTTGACCTGATGACTGACCGCCGCTTGGGTCACGCATAGCTCAATGGCCGCCCGGGTAAAGCTCAAATGGCGCGCCGAGGCTTCGAAGGCACGCAGGGCATTTAGCGGAAGATGAGAACGCAGCAAGGCTTGCCCCAAATTTTTCTAATGGCTGGTGCGAGATATCATCGTTTGCCCGCGCCGTGAAATCCACCTAGATTTGCCTCGCCTGCGCAGGTTCTGATCGTCATTACTCATTTACATGGAAGCGAGTCACCATGAAGCGCAACTTACAAAAACTATTGATATCCGCATTATTGCTTGGGTCTGGCAGTTGCATCGCCGCCGCCGATATGCGCCAGGTGGTGGACAGCGCTATCAAGCCCCTGATGCAGCAGCAAGGTATACCTGGCCTGTCGGTGGCCGTCATCAACCAGGGCAAGGTGCAATACTTTAATTACGGCGTGGCCGCCAAGGACACCCAGGCCCCAGTGACCGAAGACACCCTGTTCGAAATCGGCTCGGTAAGCAAAACCTTCACCGCCACCCTCGGCGGTTACGCCCAGGCCACTGGCAAGCTCAAGTTGTCGGACATGGCCAGCCAACACTTGCCCGCCCTGGCCGGCAGCGCGTTTGATCGCATCAGCCTGCTGCAGCTGGCGACCTATACCCCCGGCGGCCTGCCGCTGCAGTTCCCGGATGCGGCCGACAGTGCAGCAACCATGCTCGGCTATTTCCAACACTGGAAACCCACTTACGCCCCGGGCGAACAACGCCTATATTCCAACCCCAGCATCGGCCTGTTCGGCTACCTGGCGGCGCAAAGCCTGGGCCAGCCGTTCAACGTCGCCATGGAGAAAACCCTGCTGCCCAAACTGGGCCTGACCAACACTTACGTCAGCGTGCGCAGCGACAAAGCCGGCCAATATGCCCAAGGCTATGACAAGCAGCAAAAACCCGTACGCGTCAGCCCCGGTGCCCTGGACAGCGAAGCCTACGGCATCAAGACCAGCACCCAGGACCTGGCTCGCTACGTGATCGCGAACATGCACCCGCAGACCCTGGAGCAACCGCTGCAACAGGCCATCTTCGCCACCCACGCCGGCTACTACACAGTCAACGGCATGACCCAGGGCCTGGGCTGGGAACGCTACCCCTACCCCATCACTCTGCAAGCCCTGCTTGACGGCAACTCCACCGCCATGACGATGGAGCCGCACAAGGTCAACTGGCTGAAACCGGCCCAGGCGCAACCGGCCAACGTGCTGTACAACAAGACCGGCTCCACCGGTGGGTTTGGTGCGTATGTGGCGTATGTGCCGAGCAAGGACATGGGCGTGGTAATTCTGGCTAACAGGAACTACCCGAATGCCGAGCGGGTGAAAGTCGCCCATGGGATCTTGAGCGCGATGGACCAATAACGCCGAAAAAATCAGCAATTAACAGTCTTTGACAGTTTCCCGACAAAGCACTCAAAGATTGTTGGCCCCTACGGCCCTAGCATTCGAGCATCCAAACCACCATTCGGGTGCTCTTCATGTTTCGCACATTGCGCGGTATTCCGTTGTTGGGTTGCCTGCTGAGCAGCATCGGTTGCCACTCGCAACCGCCTGCCCCGCCGCCGATTCAAAAAGGCGATTACGGCGCAATCATCCGTTACCTGCAAGCCCGCATTCCCCGGGAGATGGCCCGGGAAAATGTGGCGGGCTTGTCGATTGCCCTGGTCAATGGCCAGGAGTTGATCTGGGCCCGCGGCTTCGGCTTGGCCGACAAGGCCCAGGGTGTGCCGGTCACGCCCAACACAGCCTTTCGGGCCGGCGGCATTTCCAAGCTGATCACCACCACAGCGGCGCTGCAACTGGTGGAGCAACAGCGCCTGGCGCTGGATGCGCCGATCCAGCACACCCTGCGCGAATTCTACGTACGCTCACGCTTTCATAGCGACCAGGCCGAAGCGGATCGTGCGATCACGTTGCGGCGTTTGCTCAGCCATCAATCCGGCTTACCCAGCGAACATCTGCGTGACCTGCGCAGCACTTACGCCATGGGGCAGATGCCGATGCGCGTATCGGGCGTGTGGCTGAGCAGCCTGCCGGGTTCCCAGGTGGCTTACTCCAACCTCGGCTATTCGCTGGTGGGTGCCGCCATTGAGCGCAGCAGCGGCAAGCCTTTCGAGGCCCAACTGCAAAGCAGCCTGTTCAAACCCCTGCAGATGAACCAGTCCAGTTTCGTCGGCACCGGCGCGCAATTGAGCTTCCGCGCCCTGGGCTATGAGAATGGCAACGCCAGCACCGACGCCCAGGTGCGTGACCTTGCTGCCGGCGGCTTGTGGGCCAGCCCCAAGGACCTCAGCCACTATGTGCAGATGCTGTTCGCCAAAGGCACCTACAAACGCAACCAGGTGCTGGACAGCGCGTCGATAGAAGCAATGTTCACCCAGCAAAACACCGGTAACGCCCTGGATTTCGACTGCCAGATGGGCCTGGGCTGGTTCCTCGCGCCGTGCGGTGACGAGCCGGTCGGGCCTGGCGTGCGCACCTATCAGCACAGCGGTGGCGGTGATGATTTCGCCGCGCAACTGACCCTGCTGCCGGACCAGCAACTGGCCGTGATCATCATGGCCAACGACAGCAATGCCGAAGAAATGGTGGTGTCGCTGTCCACCGAAAGCTTGCGCCTGATGCTCGAGGCGCAGACCGGCAAGGCCGTCTGCGCCGACGACTGCCAGGCGCCCAGCCACGGCCTCAAGCTGCGCCATGTACCAGCGGCGGTCGACCGCAAGCGTCTGTCGGGATTTTACGCGACCGCCTGGGGCGTGTTCCGCATCAAGGATGACCACGAACACCTGGCAGGCGAACTGGCCGGCTACACCTTTGAGTTGTTGCGCGACGAGCAAGGCTGGCTACGCGCCCAGAAAAAAGTCCTGGGCTTCTGGCTCAAGGACCTGGGCGACTTGGGCCGCGTACAGCTGGACGTGGTCACGGTACAAGGCCGGCAGATGCTGACTGCGCGTAGCCACGGCCAACGCATCGCCATTGGCGAGCGCATTGAGGCACCGCCTTTGTCCACGTCCTGGGCCGACACTATCGGCACCTACCAGGTACTCAACAGCCATGAACCCGACGCGCCATTGAGCGGTATCAGCGTGCGCCTGGAAGAAGGCTTCCTGGTGATACGCGGCCAGTTGCATGACGAGCCGCTGACCGACTACATCCTGCTACCCGTCGACAATGCCCACGCGGTGCTGGCCGGCAGCGGCTACGGCCTGGGCGACACCGTCAGCCGCCAGGTCAACGGCCTGAGCGCTTCGGGCTACTCCTTCAAACGCACGCATTCACCCCACACACCTTTGAATTTCTAACCTGGAAGAACAACCTGATGCGCTCAAAAAACCTGTGCCTGTCATTGACCTCACTATGCCTGCTCGCCGCTGCCGACACTGCGCTCGCCGAAGACTGGGAATACAGCCTCAAGGCCGGCGTGGCCAACGCGCCCCGCTACAGTGGCAGCGACGAACGCATGACCGCGCCGCTGCTGGGCGGCCAAATCGTCAGCCCCTGGGGGATTTTCCTCGACACCGACAAGGGCCTGGGCTGGGGCTACGAAGGCAACGCCTTGAGCTTTAGCGCCTATGTCGGCGCCAGCAGCTCACGCAAGGATAAAAACGAGAGCATGCATGCCGGCTCCAAACGCCTTAAAGGTATGGGCGAGATCAAATCACGCCCGCAAGTGGGCGTGAGCGCCGCCTACAACCTGGGTGGCGTGATCATCGGTGCCACCCTGGAGCATGCGCTCAAAGAGGATGACCACAAAGACACCGGCAAGGCCTACACCCACCTGGAGTTGAGCCTGGGCACCAACCTGTATGAAGGCCGCTTCGGCTCGGTCGATGCCAGCCTCAACAGCCACTTCGGTGACCGTGACTACCTGCAGACCTGGTATGGCGTGACCACCGGCCAGGCGGCGCGCAGCCGCTTCAAGGAATACAAGGCCGGCGCGGGTAATATCAGCAATGGCATGAACCTGGTGTGGAGCGTGCCGATCAGCGAGCATACGCAGTTCTCGACGCTGCTGGATGTGCAATACCTGGCGGATGAGGCGGGCAAGAGCCCGATTGTGGAGCGGCGGTTGCAGACGTCGGTGATCGGGGCGCTGGAATACACCTTCTGATTAATGTTGGTAACCCAATTGGAAAATGTGGGAGGGGGCTTGCTCCCTCCCACATTTAGCCTGCGCAGTATTCAAAAAGTGTTACTCGGCATACGCCCAGGTCATCCGAAACGACGCCCCGCCCCACTCCGAATCCAGCACTTCCACCTGCCCGCCATGCCACTGGCTCACGCGCTTGACCAACGCCAGGCCCAACCCAAACCCGCCTGTACGGCGATCGCGACTGGCGTCGAGGCGCAGGAAGGGTTCGAAGATCTTGGTGCGCCCCTCCAACGGCACGCCCGGCCCATCGTCATTGACCCGTACTTCGTAACCGCTGCCGAACTTGACCAGCGACACTTCTACGCGGCGGTCGGCATAACGAATGGCGTTGCGCAGCAGGTTGATCACCGCCCGCGCCATGAAGCGTGGCTCGATCTGGATAAAGTCGACTTCACAGGTGCGCAGTGACAACTGCACCCCTTCCGCCTCGGCTTCCAGGGCTACGCTGCCGATCACGCTGTCAAGCCAGCTATGGGCCTCGATATTCTCACGGGTGACCTGGGTGGCGCCGCGCTCCAGGCTGGCATAGGTCAACAGCTCGGAGACCATTTCCTCCAGCTCGCCGAGGTCGGCGTACATATCGCTGATCAGCTCGCGACACTGGCGTGGGTCGCTTTGCTGCCTGAGCTGGTCGAGTTCGAACGACAAGCGCGCAATCGGCGTGCGCAATTCATGGGACACAGCGTTGGTCAGTTCACGCTGGTTGGCGATCAGGCTTTCAATGCGCTCGGCCATTTGGTTGAAATGCCCGGCCAGTTCGCGCACGGTGGAACGACGCGGCAGCAGGATGCGCGAACCCAGATCGTTGTCACCGAAGCGTTGCGCCGCCAGGCGGATGTGCTCCAGGTCGCGCCAGTGCGGGCGCACCCAGAAATACAGGACGATGGCCAGGCCTGCGCCCAGTAAGCCATAGGCCCACAGATACAACCATTTGGGCTCTTCCGGCAGTCTGATTTCAAGCAATTGCGGGCCGTTGTCGATGGGGGCCAGGAACTTCATGAAGTCCTCGCGTACCACCACCTGGTCACTCGCCAGGAGTTTGCGTTCGCGCTCGTTCAGGTGCTGGGCGTCGCGCTGTACCAGTTTCAGGCGCAAGCCATAATGCGGTTGCAGTTCATCCAGACGAGCCTGGCGCGCCTCACCCTGCAGCGGTTGCAACTGTTGCACCAGGGCCCATGCCGGGCCGCGCAGGGCTTCACGGTTATAGGTCTCGTTGGACTCGGGCATATACGCGTCCAGGCCGAAGTTGACTAGCCAGATGGACGCGGCCAGGCCGAGCGCAAGGATGACATAGAGGCGCAGATACAAGCGCAGCATCTAAACCTCCCACGCGAACGGATTGAACAGGTACCCCTTGCCCCAGATGGTCTTGATGCACACCGGCTCGCGAGGGTTGTCATTGAGCTTGCCGCGCAACTTGCTGATGTAGACATCGACACTGCGATTGAGCCCGTCGAAGGCAATGCCGCGCATGCGGTTGAGGATGTCGTCGCGGGAGAGGATCTTGCCCGAGCTGCTGGCCAGCAACCACAGCAATTCAAATTCCATGGTAGTGAGGTCGATCTTCTCGCCACCCAGGCTGACCACTCGGCAACTGCGATCGATCGACAAACGGCCAAACTCCAGCGCACCGCGCACGGTGGGCTCGGGCACTTGACGGCGCTGCAAGGCACGCAGGCGCGCCAGCAGCACCGGTGGCTTGATCGGCTTGATCACGTAGTCGTCAGCACCGGACTCAAGGCCGAGGATATGGTCCAGGTCGTCCTCCTTGGCGGTGAGGATCACGATGGGCGTATCCGACACATTGCGAATCTCGCGGCACACATGCAGCCCGCTCTGGCCCGGCAGCATCAGGTCGAGCACGACCATCTTCGGCTTGAAGTCCAGGAAGGCCGCCAAGGCTTTATCGCCCCGGTGCACCACCCGCACCTCGAAACCATGTTGCGACAGAAAATGCGCGATCAGCCCTGCCAGCTTTTCATCGTCCTCAACGAGCAGGACCTTGCCCAGACCCAGGTTTTCCATAAGTTCTCAGTGTGGATGCGCGGATTGAAGTGTGCGCATTATAGGTGGCAAGCTGGCCAACAGAAGCAGCTGGCCAGTACGCGCCGACGAAGCTTCATGCTTTTAAGAGTTTTTAACAAATAAGCTGCAATCTTTAACGCCATTTACAGGGAGTTTCATGCGCAAGGATTACCTGGCGTTCTTCGTTTCGCTATTCCTGTCACGGTTGGCCGACCAGATCCTGTTGTTTATCGTGCCGCTGATCGTGTTCCAGACCACCAACAGTGTGTCATGGGCGGGCCTGGCGTTCTTTGTCGAGTCGCTGCCGCGCTACCTGGCATTTCCCGTGTGCGGGGCGTTGTGCGACAAGTTTTCACCGGTGCGCATCCTGCATATCAGCCAGGTGTATCGGGCGCTGGCCTGTGTAGTGGCGGTGGCGCTGTATGGGCTGTTCGACGGTATCCATTGGCTGGTGATCCTGTCTGCGTTGTGCGGGGTATTGACCACCCAGGGCATCATGGCGCGGGAGGTGCTGATGCCGCATATCTTTGAGCGTTACACCTACGCCAAGACCCTGTCCTATTCGCAGATTGCCGATCAGAGCGGCCTGGTGCTCGGGCCGTTGGTGGCGGCGCTGCTGCTGGAGGTCTGGGCGTGGCTTTGGGTGGTGATGGGCGTCGCCGCGCTGTTTGTGCTGGCTGACCTGGCGATGCTGATCTGGCAGCGCAACACCACGGTGGACCTGCAAACCCATGCGCAGCATCCGGGTATCTGGCTGCAGCCGCTGCGCACAGCGTTCGGCCACATCCGCGACCGGGTGGAGTTGAGGCGCATCATTACCCTCGCAGTCGGCGTGAACCTGATTATCGGGGTGACACTGGCCACCTCGGCTGCCATGGTCACCGGTCAATACGCCGCGGATAAAGACGCCTACGCCCTGCTGCAAGCCGCTGGTGCGGTGGTCACCATCGGCATTCTGTTTTACCTGGCGCGCTCTTCAATGCCGCTGAAAGTCATGGGAGGGCTGTCGTATACGATGATTGCCGTCGGCGCGCTGATCACCGCCGTCAGCCCCGGCGTGTGGGCTTACGCCGTGGGCTTCCTGCTGGTGACCGGCTTCGACAAGATGTTCAACGTGTACCTGCGCAGCACCCGTCAACGGGTTATTCCGGTGCAGGATTTCGGCAAGACGGTGGGGGTGATTACCTTGCTCAATAACCTTGCCCAGCCATTGGCGGGCCTGATGATTGCCGTGCTGGCCGCGCCTCTGGGCATGCAAACGGTGATCCTGCTGCTGGCCGGTATCACCGCCTTGATCGGCGTGGCCGTGGCCTCAGGCTGGCACGCCACTGTGAAAGCGGAACTCGACGTCGGGTGATTCGATCAGTTCCTGTTCGGCTGCCCTCACCCGCTCGATGACCTGGGCGATGTCCTTGGCATCACCGTACTGGTAGGCCAGCTTCAGGTAACCCTGGAAGTGCCGCGCCTCGCTTTTCAGCAAACCGAAGTAGAACTTGCCGAGCTCTTCGTCCAGATGCGGCACCAGCGCTTCGAAACGCTCGCAACTGCGTGCCTCGATAAAAGCGCCGACGACCAGGGTATCCACCAGCTTGACCGGCTCATGGCTGCGCACCACCTTGCGCAAACCCGAGGCATAACGACCGGCGTGCAGTTGGCGCAGCTCGACCTTGCGTTTTTTTATCAGGCGCATGACTTGTTCGTGGTGCACCAGCTCTTCGCGGGCCAGGCGCGACATCATGTTGATCAGGTCAACGTGGCCGTGGTACTTGGCCATCAGGCTCAGGGCGGTGCTGGCGGCTTTGAATTCGCAGTTCTTGTGGTCGATCAGCAGGGTGTCCTGATCAGCCAGAGCGGCCTGGACCCAGGCGTCGGGGGTACGGCAGCCGAGGAATTCGTGGATTTCGGGCAGGTTCATCGGGCTCACGGGCAAAGGATCACAAAAGGGCGCCGATTATACCGACCCCGCCGCAGACCACCAGCCACCGGCCTTGATGTGTATCAACATGACGTCTGGCAGGCAGCAACTATAGTTGTTGCACGCCCCTTCCTGGAGAACCCGATCATGCAAGCCACCCGCAGCATCCTGGTGGTCATCGAGCCCGAGCATTCGGAAAGCCTGGCCCTCAAGCGTGCCAAGCTGATTGCCGGGGTGACCGACGCGCACCTGCACTTGCTTGTCTGCGACAAGAAGCACGAGCATTCTGCGCTGTTGAGCGTGCTCAAGTCCGGGCTAGAGGAAGACGGCTACAGCGTCACCACCGAACAGGCGTGGAACGCCAGCCTGCATGAAACCATCATTGATGTGCAGCAGGCCGAGGGCTGCGGCCTGGTAATCAAGCAGCACTTCCCCGACAGCCCGCTGAAAAAGGCCCTGCTGACCCCGGCGGACTGGAAGCTGTTGCGCTATTGCCCGACGCCGGTGCTGCTGGTCAAGACCTCCACGCCATGGGCCGGCGGCGTGATTCTGGCGGCCATCGATGTGGGCAATACCGACAGCGAACACCGCTCACTGCACAACGCGATCATCGACCACGGCTTTGATATCGCCAGCCTGGCCAAGGCGCAATTGCACGTGATCAGTGCCCACCCGTCGCCGATGCTGTCAGCGGCGGACCCGACCTTCCAGCTCAAGGAAACCATCGAGGCGCGCTATCGCGAGCAGTGCAAGGCATTCCAGGCCGAATTCGACGTCGATGATGCACATCTGCATATCAAGGAAGGCCCGGCGGATGTGTTGATCCCGCATATTGCCCATCAGTTGCAGGCGGCGGTGACCATCATCGGCACCGTGGCGCGCACCGGGATTTCCGGGGCATTGATCGGCAATACCGCGGAGGTGGTGCTCGATGCGGTGGAAAGCGATGTGCTGGTGCTCAAGCCACAGACGTTGATGGATCACCTGCAAGAGCTTGCGACCAAGCCCTGAAGAACAATGAAGGGCAAAATGTGGGAGGGGGCTTGCTCCCGATAGCAGCGTGTCAGTCAGCCCATCCTTCACTGACCCACCGCAATCGGGAGCAAGCCCCCTCCCACATTTGGATGCATGCTGTCAGGTGGATAGCGAATCTTTCAGGAAAGCCGGGGCGATATAGCGCTGGTAATGCGCCTCGGACAAGATGAAAAACTCACGGTCGATGGCATCGCGCAGGTCCGGCAAGGGCCAGTCGCGAAACTCCGGCAACAGCACCATGCCATACGCCTCCAGGTTATTGATCACCCGCGCCCCGCGCGCGATCAACTGGTAGGCCCAGCAATACTCGGACTGGTGCGGCACAAAGCGAATCTTGCGTTGCTCCAACTGCCCGCGCAGGGTCTTGGGGTCGAAGACTTCCACTTTGCCGGCCATCACCTGCACCAGCAGTTGCTCAAGCCTGAGCCAGACGGCGCGTTTTTCTTCTTCGTTATAGCCATTCCACTGGATCACCTCGTGATGGAAGCGCTTGCAGCCGCGGCACACGAGATCGCCGTAGACCGTGGAGCACAGGCCGACGCAGGGGGTCTTGATAGTTTGGTTGGGCATGGGCAACGACACGCAAATCAGCGAAACAGTGCGCCATGTTAGCCCTTTGTCTAAGGTTGATCACCTCGCAAACTTGGTTAGGTAACTTACCTTTAGTTTTTTTTTGCCGTAGAATCACCCGGCCTTGTAAGGCGCCAATAATCCGCTGGAAGCTGTTTTCAAAGCGTCACGAGCACAGTCGTTCCTTCAGAACGGTGTTGGCGCAGGTTCGACCCGGTAGGTCAGAGCCCGCGCCAACCCTCATCAGCTCCGTTCTGCAGGCGTAAAACTTTGAAAACAGCTTCTGTAAGGAATGCCGGCAGCGCTGGCTTTGCGGCTCAAAAAGCCCCCGAGCGCATGCGTGCCGTTCATTCCTGGATGAGCGTCCCGTGGGACCACTGATGAGGGTAATAACTGTGCTTGAAGCCTACCGCAAACATATCGAAGAGCGTGCCGCCCTGGGTATCGTTCCCCAGCCGCTTAACGCCGAACAAACCGCAGGCCTGGTCGAGCTGCTGAAAAATCCTCCGGCTGGCGAAGAAGAATTCCTCGTTGACCTGATCACCAACCGCATTCCACCAGGCGTTGACGAAGCTGCCTACGTCAAGGCCGGTTTCCTGTCTGCCCTGGCCAAGGGCGAAGCCACTTCCCCCCTGATCGACAAGAAACGCGCTGTTGAACTGCTCGGCACCATGCAAGGCGGCTACAACATCGTGACGTTGGTCGAGCTGCTGGACGACGCCACCCTGGCGCCCGTCGCGGCCGCCCAGCTCAAGCACACCCTGCTGATGTTCGATGCGTTCCACGACGTGGCTGAAAAAGCCCGCAACGGCAACGAGCACGCCAAAGGCGTGATCCAGTCCTGGGCTGACGGCGAGTGGTTCCGCAACCGCCCTACCCTGGCCGACAAGATCAGCCTGCGCGTGTTCAAGGTCACCGGCGAGACCAACACCGACGACCTGTCCCCTGCGCCTGATGCCTGGTCCCGTCCTGACATCCCGCTGCACGCCCTGGCCATGCTGAAAATGGCGCGCGAAGGCATCGTACCGGACGAGCAAGGCAAGACCGGCCCGATGAAGCAGATCGAAGAAATGCGCGGCCAAGGCTTCCCGATCGCCTACGTCGGTGACGTGGTCGGTACCGGTTCGTCGCGTAAATCGGCCACCAACTCGGTACTGTGGTTCTTCGGCGACGACGTGCCTTACGTGCCGAACAAGCGTGCCGGCGGTTTCTGCTTCGGCAGCAAGATCGCCCCGATCTTCTACAACACCATGGAAGATGCTGGCGCACTGCCTATCGAATTCGACGTCACCAACATGAACATGGGCGACGTGATCGACCTGTACCCTCATGCTGGCAAAGTCTGCAAACACGGCACTGATGAAGTCCTGACCACCTTCGAAATGAAGACCCCGGTACTGCTGGACGAAGTTCGCGCCGGCGGCCGTATCCCGCTGATCATCGGTCGCGGCCTGACCGACAAGGCCCGCGCCGAACTGGGCCTGGGCCCTACCGACCTGTTCAAGCTGCCTGAAGCACCTGTCGACACCGGCAAAGGCTTCACCCTGGCACAGAAAATGGTCGGCAAGGCATGCGGCCTGCCGGAAGGCAAAGGCGTTCGCCCAGGTACTTACTGCGAACCGAAGATGACCACCGTCGGCTCCCAGGACACCACCGGTCCAATGACCCGTGATGAACTCAAAGACCTGGCGTGCCTGGGCTTCTCGACCGACCTGGTGATGCAGTCCTTCTGCCACACCGCGGCTTATCCAAAGCCGATCGACGTGACCACCCACCACACCCTGCCTGACTTCATCATGACCCGTGGCGGTGTATCGCTGCGTCCAGGCGACGGCATCATCCACAGCTGGCTGAACCGCATGCTGCTGCCGGATACCGTCGGTACCGGTGGTGACTCCCACACCCGTTTCCCGATGGGCATCTCGTTCCCGGCCGGTTCTGGCCTGGTCGCGTTCGCCGCAGCCACTGGCGTGATGCCACTGGACATGCCGGAATCGATCCTGGTGCGCTTCAAAGGCAAGATGAAACCTGGCATCACCCTGCGTGACCTGGTTCATGCCATTCCTTACTACGCGATCCAGGCTGGCCTGCTGACCGTAGAGAAGAAAGGCAAGAAGAACGCCTTCTCCGGCCGCATCCTGGAAATCGAAGGCCTGAACGACCTGACGCTGGAACAGGCTTTCGAGCTGTCCGACGCCTCGGCTGAACGTTCGGCTGCCGGTTGCACCATCAAGCTGTCCAAGGACTCCGTCACCGAGTACCTGAATTCCAACATTACCCTGCTGCGCTGGATGATCGGCGAAGGCTACGGCGATGCGCGTACCCTGGAACGTCGTGCCCAAGCGATGGAAGCCTGGGTAGCCAACCCGGAACTGATGGAAGCCGATGCCGACGCCGAATACGCCGAAATCATCGAGATCGACCTGGCCGAGATCAACGAGCCGATCCTCTGCGCACCCAACGACCCGGATGACGCACGCCTGCTGTCCAGCGTTGCTGGCGAGAAGATCGACGAAGTGTTCATCGGTTCGTGCATGACCAACATCGGCCACTTCCGCGCTGCCGGCAAGTTGCTGGAACAGGTCAAGGGCCAGCTGCCAACCCGTCTGTGGCTGTCGCCGCCGACCAAGATGGACGCTCACCAACTGACCGAAGAAGGCTACTACGGTATCTACGGCAAGGCTGGCGCGCGCATGGAAATGCCGGGTTGCTCGCTGTGCATGGGTAACCAGGCACGTGTAGAGCCGAATTCGACCGTGGTGTCGACGTCGACCCGTAACTTCCCGAACCGCCTGGGTGATGGTGCGAACGTCTACCTGGCGTCGGCTGAGCTGGCGGCCGTGGCCTCTACCCTGGGTCGCCTGCCGACTGTCGAAGAGTACATGGGCTACGCAGCGAAACTGGACACCATGGCCAGTGACGTCTACCGCTACCTGAACTTCGACCAGATCGCTGAGTTCCGCAAGGTCGCAGCAAGCGCCAACATCCCGGTGATTCAAGCTTAACGGTGTGTTGATGTAGCTATACCTGGTAAATCAGCGCCGCGTATCGCAAGGTACGCGGCGTTTTTTTATGCCCGCAATACGGTATCAGCAACACCACAAAACAAATGTGGGAGGGGGCTTGCTCCCGATGGCGGTGCATCAGTCACACATCAATCGACTGAACCTGCGCTATCGGGGGCAAGCCCCCTCCCACATTTGGATCTGGTCAGCCCTTGAGGGCTGTGTCAAACCTTAGGCAATCAGCGAATACACCAACGCCGTAATCGCCACCAAACCTACCGCCGTAACGAACACGTTAGACGCCTGCCCACGGTACTTGGCCATCGCCGGCACCTTGCGGATCGCGTACATCGGCATCAGGAACAGGATCGATGCAATGATCGGCCCACCCAGTGTCTCGATCATGCCAAGGATGCTTGGGTTCAGCGTGGCGACGATCCAGCACACCACCAGCATGAATGCGGCGGTCATGCGGTCCAGGGTCTTCGGTGCCGGACGGCGACCGGTCTTGATCACCAAGCCCTTGAGGCCCTCGCTCGCACCGATGTAGTGGCCCAGGAACGACTTGGCAATCGCCACGAACGCAATCAACGGCGCAGCGAAAGCGATGGTCGGGTTGTCGAAGTGGTTGGCCAGGTACGACAGGATCGACAGGTTCTGCGCTTTCGCCTCGGCCAACTGCGCTGGCGACAGGGTGAGCACGCAACTGAACACGAAGAACAGCACCATCGCCACCATCAACAAGTGCGCCCGGGACAGGATCTGCGAACTGCGCTCCTCGGCGTGTACGCCGTACTGGCGCTTCTGGTCAACCGCAAAGGCCGAAATGATCGGCGAATGATTGAACGAGAACACCATCACCGGAATCGCCAGCCAGAGCGTATTAAGCAACGCCGAAGGCGCCGGCACCTCACTGGCAGTACTCAGAATGCCGCCATTCCAATGCGGCACCAGGTACACCGCAAGGAACAGCAAGGCGACGATAAACGGATACACCATCAAGCTCATGGCCTTGACGATCACTTGCTCACCGCAACGCACCACGGCCAACAGGCCGAGGATCAGCACAAACGCCAGGATCGCCCGCGGCGGCGGCATGATGTGCAACTGGTGCTCCATGAAGCTGCTGACGGTATTGGTCAGGGCCACGCTGTAGATCAGCAGGATCGGGAAGATCGCGAAGAAGTACAGCAAGGTGATCAGCGCACCGGCCTTGATACCGAAATGCTCTTCAACCACATCGGTGATGTCGGAACCTTCACGGCCGGACAGTACGAAACGGGTCAGCCCTCGGTGGGCAAAGAACGTCATCGGGAACGCAAGCAGCGCGAGGATCACCAGTGGCCAGAAGCCTCCCAGGCCCGCGTTGATCGGCAAGAACAAAGTACCGGCGCCGATGGCGGTACCGAACAGCCCGAGCATCCAGGTGGTGTCCTGGCGGCTCCAGCTTGTGAGGGTTGCAGGTGTCGTTGCATAGCGTTCGTCGACGCTATTGGCCTGATCATTCATCCGGTCGGATCTCCGCATTCACACGGCCAGGACGAGTCAGAAACCCCTGACAGGCAGCGCCCTGGCCATAACAAGGGCCGGATTGTCCGGGATTCTCTTGAATAAGCAAAGACTTAGCTGAGGAATGGTTATGCGGTGCGGCCGTTCAAGGACGGCCGTCGGTGAAGGACTTGGACTGCCGTAGAGTCGTACGGACAATACGTCCTCTCATGTAACAAACAAAATACACAAGAAGAGTCCGACAAAAACTTCAAAGATCACTCGCATAAAAATTATATTTTTACCCATACAACACCTGAACTGTTACAGAACCATTCATAGCTATTGAGCAGCCACAAACCCCCAAACTAATATCGCCCCCCCGCACTGACAACAATACTTAATAAAGACTTCAGGAGCTTGACAATGCGAAGTTTCAATATTGCTTTTATCAGCCTGATTTTTACTGCGTTGACTCACGTCTTTATATCCAGCCATAAAAACCAATAACAAACGAGGCACCTTGATATGAATATACCCACGCCATTCAAATCTCTGTTAATACCTGCACTGCTGGCGGCCGTACTGCTACCCAGCTCAGCCATGGCGCAGGCAAGTGCAGCCTCTCCTGCAAAAAGTATCGCCGTCACACCTGACAATGCAGTCATGTTGACCGTCTTTCTTAAACACGATCAATCACGACCGCTAGGCGAGTTGAAAGCCCAACTTGCCAAACAGGAATTTCACAAGGTATTCCCGCCTGCCGGCGTAGAAGTCGTCAGTTGGAATATAACCATGGGCATAGGGCAGGTCATCGTCCTGCGCTTGCCGGCGTCGCGCCTGGCTGAGGTCAACCTTGCGATTGAAAACACTGCCTGGGGCGCATACCAGACCGAATTCTTTCCTACGTACGACTTCATGCCGATCGCTCAAAGAGAGCAAGCCCAGGCACGGAATACGGGCACAGCCCAATAGATTGGGGGAAACAAATCGGACACGCCCGTTGACAGCCGCGCGCCCGCCCCAGCATGATCGGGGCATGAACCTTATTCAGTTGAACCTCACCCACACCACCACCACGACCGCCAATGGCGGGTCGTGCGGTGACCGTGGGTGCTTCATCTAGACACCCTCCGGAAATACCCCAAGGCCCCGCCAGCGATGGACGGGGCCTTTTTTGTTGCTCCGCCATCCGGCACTCTCAAGGAGTAACACCATGGCTACCGCCCTACTGATCATTGATATACAAACCGGCCTGTACGACGGGCCGCAAAAGCCCTTCGAGCGCGAACGTGTGCTGGACACCGTCAACCAATTGATCCAACGCGCCCGCTCGGCTAGCGCGCCAATTTTTTTCGCTCGCCATACCGGCCCCACCGGCTCGCCCATTGAAGCAGGTAGCCCACTGTGGCAGCTGTGGCGAGGCCTGAACGTCGACGAGTCCCACGACCACCTGTTTAATAAAACCCGCCCAAGCTGTTTCCTGGGCACCGATCTGGCGCAGCAATTAGCGGCGGCGCAAATCGAGGAGTTGGTCATCGTGGGCATGAAAACTCAGTTCTGCGTCGATACCACCTGTCGTGTGGCAGTGGAACTGGGGTTCTCGGTGGTGTTACCGGAGGACGGCCATACGTGCATGGATACGCCGGCGCTGTCGGCCAAGGCGATCATCGAGCATCACAATGCGACGTTGGCCGGGGCATTTACAAAGCGGGTCAAAGCGAGGGATATCTGGAGCTGACGCTTCCAATCAAGAAGCCGAGTTCCCCTGGCTTGCATTGCGCAGCTCGCCCTTTATGGTGCTCTGCGCAATATCCAGTTTTTCCATCAGTTCAGTCGTCTCGTGGGCAGTCAGCGATTCGTAGTGGGTACTCCGTTTTTATAAGCCTCCCTTTCAAGCTTTTCAATAGCGATGCCCGGCCTGTACTTGGCGGGGCCGACAAGCGTACTGGCGATAACCGCTCTCCAGGGAGCCAGCGTTGAGGGGCTGTGTTTGTAACCATACGGCGTCCATTCGATCTCTTCGGGTGTGGCAGGAACAAGCATCCATGTCGTCTCTGCTGATGGGAAAGTCATTAAAGTCTTGCGCAAAAAAGCGGCTACGATGGACGGTCTCCAAATTCAGATTGGTCTGACGAAAGAAGAAATTTTTCCATCCCAATAAAACGTTCCGCCTTATAAATCCCGCATACTCATGCTCTCAAACCCTTCAGGAAGAGCCTTGCGATGCCCATCACTGTTCTGGTCCTGGTTGAAACCATCAATGAATACCTGCAAATCATCGAGAGCAATGATTTTCATGTGATCCTGGCGCCGACTCCTGCTGAACGGGCCCAGGCGATCAAGACCCAAGGCGGGCAGATCAAGGCCGTAGTGACCCGTGGCCCGCTGGGGCTGTACGCCGAGGAAATCGCCGCGTTGCCCTTGCTGGAAATCATCTGCGTGATCGGAGCGGGCTACGAACACGTGGACCTGCAGGCCGCGAGCAATCGTGGGATCGTGGTGACCAACGGCGCCGGGGTGAACGCGCCTTCGGTGGCCGATCACGCCATGGCCTTGCTGCTCTCGCTGGTGCGCGGCATTCCCCAGACGGATGCCGCCGTGCGGCGCAGCGAATGGCCCAAGGTCATGCGCCCTTCCCTGGCGGGCAAGCAACTGGGAATTCTCGGGCTTGGTGCCGTAGGCATGGAGATCGCCAAGCGCGCCGCCCTCGGTTTCGGCATGGAGGTGAGTTATCACAACCGCCAACCCCGCGATGACGTGGATTACACCTATTGTGCGACGGCCGTGGAGCTAGCCCGAAACTCGGACTTCCTGATCCTGGCGACTCCCGGCGGAGCAAGCACCCGTCACTTGATCGACCGCCATGCCCTCGACGCTTTGGGGCCACACGGCTATCTGGTGAACATCGGCCGCGGCAGCGTGGTGGTGACCGCTGATCTGGTGGCCGCACTGGAACAACGGCGTATCGGCGGCGCCGCACTGGATGTGTTCGACGACGAGCCCAAGGTACCGGACGCCCTCAAGCGCCTGAACAATACAGTGCTCACCTCCCATGTCGCAGGCCTGTCACCGGAAGCCGCCCACGACACCGTGCAGCGTGTCGCTGACAACCTGGTGGAATACTTTGCCGGCCGCCCGGCGCTCACGCCGGTCACGTTGCCAGCGCCTGCAAAGTGACCAATCAGGCACGCTGATCACCCTTCAACACGCTAACCTATTAAGCCGCCCCGACCTTGTCGTTGGGCGGCTGGGCGCATTAGATTAGGAAATAGTCCAAGGCCTTAAGAATAAGCAGAAGGGATAAGCATGGCGCTGAACGACCAATCAACCCAGGTTCGCCCAGGCGAAGAGCTTGATGCCGGCCTGATCGATCCCTACCTCAAGGCCCATATCCCGGGCTTGAGTGGCACGCCCACGATCAGCCAGTTCCCCGGCGGCGCATCGAACCTGACCTACCTGCTGGAATACCCGGGCCAGGAATTCGTGCTGCGCCGCCCGCCCTTTGGCCACAAGGCCAAGTCTGCCCACGACATGGGCCGCGAATACCGCATTCTCAACCAGCTTAAAGATGGCTTCCCGTACTGCCCCAAGGCTTATGTGCACTGTACCGATGAGTCGGTGATCGGCGCCGAGTTCTATGTAATGGAGCGGGTCAACGGCATCATCCTGCGCTCTGACTTGCCGGCCGAACTGGGGCTGGACGCGCTCAAGACTGAAGCCTTGTGCAAAAGCTTTATCGACAAGTTCGTCGAACTGCATCGGGTGGACTACAACGCCTGCGGCCTGGCCGACCTGGGCAAGCCCGAAGGCTACGTGGCGCGGCAGATTCGCGGCTGGAGCGACCGCTACGAAAAGGCCCTGACCCCCGACGCACCAAAATGGGAGGCGGTACGCGCCTGGCTCAACGACAAGATGCCAGCCGACCACCCGACTTCCAGCATCGTGCACAACGACTACCGCTTCGATAATGTGATCCTCGACCCGCATAACCCGATGCAGATCATCGGCGTGCTGGACTGGGAACTGACCACTCTGGGCGACCCGCTGATGGACCTGGGCAACACCCTCGCCTACTGGATCGAATCCGCAGACCCGGCGCCAGTGCAACTGATGCGGCGTCAGCCGAGCAACGCCCCCGGCATGCTCACCCGCCGCCAGTTTGTCGACTACTACGCGGAGCGCTCCGATATCCAGATCGACAATTTCGATTTCTATTACACCTACGGCCTGTTTCGCCTGGCCGGCATCGTGCAGCAGATCTACTACCGTTTCTTCCATGGCCAGACCCAGGACAAACGCTTTGCGCAGTTCATCCACATGAACAAGCTGCTGGAGCAGATGAGCCTGAATGTCATCGGTAAATCCGCACTCTGATTGCAACAACAAGGAATTTCTATGTCCAAGACCAACCTGTTCGACCTTGATGGCAAGATTGCTTTCGTTTCTGGTGCCAGCCGTGGCATCGGTGAGGCCATCGCCAAGTTGCTGGCCCAGCAAGGCGCCCATGTGATTGTCTCCAGCCGCAAACTGGACGGTTGCCAGCACGTGGCCGATGCGATCATCGCCGACGGCGGCAAAGCCACCGCCGTTGCCTGCCATATTGGTGAAATGGAACAGATCACCCAGGTGTTCGCCGGCATTCGCGAGCAGTTCGGACGCCTGGATATCCTGGTCAACAATGCCGCCACCAACCCACAATTCTGCAACGTGCTGGACACCGACCTGGCCGCCTTCCAGAAGACTGTGGACGTGAATATCCGTGGCTACTTCTTCATGTCGGTGGAAGCCGGCAAGCTGATGCGTGAGAACGGCGGCGGCAGCATCATCAACGTGGCCTCGATCAACGGTATCTCGCCCGGCGTGTTCCAGGGTATCTATTCGGTGACCAAGGCCGCCGTGATCAACATGACCAAGGTGTTTGCCAAGGAATGTGCGGCATTCGGCATCCGGTGCAACGCGTTGCTGCCGGGCCTGACCGACACCAAGTTCGCCTCGGCGCTGGTCAAGAACGACTCGATCCTGAAAGTGGCCCTGGCCCAGATCCCGCTCAAGCGTGTGGCCGACCCCAGCGAAATGGCCGGCGCGGTGCTGTACCTGGCCAGTGATGCCTCAAGCTACACCACCGGCGTGTCGCTGAATGTGGACGGTGGTTTCTTGTCCTGACGCCACCTGGGTTTCTTCGGATCGGTTTGCGAGTAACCTTGGCGCAGATCGATCTGCCCCAGGATGAAACATGCAATTGCACCTCGTCATCACCGGCCGCAAGGACCTGGCTGCCCAGCTTTATCAGCAGTTACGCGAAGCCATCGCCACCGGGAGACTCTCGGCCGGTGCACAACTGCCTCCCAGCCGGCTGCTCGCCGAGCAATTAGGCATATCGCGCAAAACCGTCTCCGACACCTACGCGACCTTGACGTACGAAGGCCTGCTGGTCGGCAAGATTGGCCGAGGCACCTTCGTCAATGCGTGGGCGCCACAGCCCGACCGCGTACAGACCGCCACCGACCTGGCCTGCGCTGCCAACCTGGGCAAGTGGGCGGCGTTGCCCTCGCCCATGCGCCATCCCACCGACGACAGCATCCTGCGCTATGAATTTATCGGCGGCGCCACCACACGCAATCAATTCCCCCAGGACGAATGGCGGCGCTGCACCCAGGACGCCCTGCGCCGTATCGCCCAGAACAGCGGTTTCTACAGCCAGCCCGAGGGACTGCCCGCGTTGCGCAGTGCCATTGCCGGGCATATCGCCTTCTCCCGTGGGGTCAAATGCCGCGACAGCGACATCGTGGTCACCAATGGCGCGCAGCAGGCCCTCGACCTGATCGCCCGCGTAGTGCTGGAACCGGGCAGCATCGTGGCCATGGAAGACCCAGGCTACAGCCCGGCACGCCAACTGTTCGTGGCGATGGGCGCCAGCGTCGCGAGTGTGCCGGTCGACGAACACGGTATTCAGGTCGAAAAAATTCCCGATGGCACGCGATTGATCTACGTGACGCCGTCACACCAGTTCCCCCTCGGCATGCCCATGAGCCTGCCGCGCCGCGAAGCGTTGCTGGCGCGGGCCATCGAGCTTGGCGCAATCATTATCGAAGATGACTACGACAGCGAATTCCGCTACGCAGGCCGCCCCACCGACTCCCTGCAAAGCATGGACACCCGCGGCGTGGTGACCTACGTCGGGACCTTCTCCAAAACCCTGCTGCCGGAGTTGCGCCTGGGCTATGCAGTGCTCCCACCGGCGATTTATGGCGCTGTGCTCAAGGCCAAGCAATTGACTGACCAGCACTGCTCGACCCTGCCGCAATGGGCACTGGCCAAGTTCATCAGCGAGGGCTATTTGCTCAAGCATATCCGCCGCTGCCATAGCGTCTATGCCGGGCGCCGCGAGCGCATCCTGCAGCGTCTGGCGGGTGACCTGTCACCGTGGTTTGAAGCGGTGCCTACAGTGGCCGGCTTTCATATGGCAGCGCTGTGCAAAGTGCCAGTGGATGTTGCATTGCTGATCGAACTGGCGCGCCAGGTGGACGTGGGGTTGTATCCGCTGGACGTGTTTTACCACGACGCTGCGGTTCGCTCGGGCCTGATCATCGGCTTCGGCGCCATTGAAACCCTGGACATCGACCCGGCGCTGGACAAGGTTCGCGATATCCTCCAGCAGATTGGCTAAGGGGTTTTCCGGCGCATTGGTCATTGGTGGTGTGCACGCTGCGGCGTAGGGTGGAGAGGTCTTGAACTATGTGGACCCTCACCATGAAACGATTGCTCGCCACCACGCTGATGCTCGCCTCCCTCGGCGCATTTGCCCACGACCCGGTGTACAACAAGGAAACGATCAAGGTGCTGCAAGAGCACGCCTTGACCAATGTGCCCGGCAAGAAAACCATCATGCTCACCGTCGACTACGCCCCCGGCCAGGCCACCGTGCCCCATAGCCACACCGGTACGGCCGTGGCGTATGTGCTGGAAGGCGAGATCACGTCGCGGGTCAACGAGGAGAAAGCGATCACTTACAAAGCTGGGGAATCGTTCTACGAACCGGCCGGTTCGCGGCATTTTGAATCGAGCAATGCCAGCCAGACCCAACCGGCCAAACTGCTGGTGGTGATGGTGCTGGATGACAAGGCTGAAGTGCTGACCCCGCTGCCACAGTAACCCGCCACGATACAAAACCAATATGGGAACAGGCCCGCTCCCACAGGGTCAGGGTCGCTTGAAGTGGTTGCGCAGCGCCTCAATCCGCTGCCGACAAACGCAACCTTCAAGGTGGTCATTGACCATTCCCATCGCCTGCATAAACGCATACATCGTAGTCGGGCCGACAAAGGTCCAACCGCGCTTCTTCAGGGCCTTGGACAAGCGAACCGACGCCGGTGATGTCGGGTTGGCCGTCCAGTACGCCATGTCCACCAGCGCCGGGCGCTCTTGCTCGGCAGGCTCGAATGCCCACAACCAGCGCGCCAGCGAGCCGGTCTCATCCACCAGTTCACAGGCTCGGCGCGCATTGTTGATAGTGGAAACAATCTTGGCCCGATTACGCACGATACCCGGGTTGTTCATCAAGCGTTCAATCTCAGCTTCGCCGTACTGCGCCACCCGGCGAAAATCAAAACCTTCGAACGCCAGCCGAAAGCTTTCGCGCTTGCGCAGGATGGTGATCCACGCCATCCCCGCCTGAAAGCCCTCCAGGCAAATCTTCTCGTATAACTGAATGTCATCCGCCACCGGCACGCCCCACTCCTGGTCGTGGTAATGGAGGTATTCGGGGGCGGCATTGCGCCATGTGCAATGGGTGCACCCGGCTGCGTCGGTTGTCAGACCTGATGGGTCCATTCGTCACCTCGTGTACAGAGGCCGGATGATACGCAAAAAAATTTAAACCCCGTCAACCGCTCAAGCATCGTACTGACCGACTAACTGGTCAGACCGGGACCTGCAAGCCGCCGAATATTTACTTGTTATTTGAAAAAAGCCAGGCGTAGACTGGCCACGCACTGGACTTACCGGTAAGACCACAACAATTAAGCCCTGGAACCACCAGGGCACCGAATAGAGATCCTTCCCATGCTCAGATGGTGCTCGCGTTCGATTTTCCTGCAAGTCGTGATCGGCCTGATGCTAGGCGTAGTCTGCGGCCTGGCCCTTCCCGAATTCTCCTCGCAACTCAAACCCCTGGGTGACGGCTTTATCAAGCTGATCAAAATGCTGATTGGCCTGATCGTCTTCTGCGTGGTGGTCAGCGGTATTTCCGGCGCCGGCGACTTGAAGAAAGTCGGGCGCATCGGCCTCAAGTCGGTGATTTACTTTGAAGTACTCACCACTGTCGCCCTGGTGCTCGGGTTGATCATGGCGTTCAGCACCGGCATCGGCAGCGGCGCCAATATCCACCTGGAGCAGCTCTCTTCCGCCGGTTTGAATGAACTGGCCGACAAGGGCCAACACATCCGCGGCACCAGCCAGTTCCTGATGGACCTGATCCCCAACTCGGTGATCGGCGCATTCGCCGATAACAATGTGCTGCAAGTGTTGTTGTTCTCGGTGCTGTTCGGCAGTGCGTTGAACCTGGTGGGTGAGGCGGCCAGCGGCATCTCGCGGCTGATCAACGAGCTGAGCCACGTGATCTTCCGCATCATGGGCATGATCGTGCGCCTGGCGCCGATTGGTGTGTTCGGCGCGATCGCGTTCACCACCAGCACCTACGGCCTGGACTCCCTGCAACACCTGGGCAGCCTGGTGGGCCTGTTCTACTTGACCTGCTTTGCTTTCGTCGGGCTGATCCTCGGGCTGGTGATGCGCCTGTCGGGCCTGCGCATACTGCCCCTGCTCAAGTACCTGCGCGAAGAGCTGCTGATCGTGATGGGCACCGCTTCGTCCGATGCCGTGCTGCCGCAGATCATGCGTAAGCTGGAACACTTGGGCATCGGCAGCTCGACTGTCGGCCTGGTGATTCCGACAGGGTACTCGTTCAACCTCGACGGTTTCTCGATCTACCTGACCCTGGCCATCGTGTTTATCGCCAACGCCACCGGTACTCCGCTGTCGATGACCGACTTGTTGACCATCCTGCTGGTATCGTTGATCACATCCAAAGGTGCCCACGGTATCCCGGGCTCGGCGCTGGTCATTCTGGCGGCGACGCTCACGGCTATTCCGGCGATTCCGGTGGTTGGCCTGGTGCTGGTATTGGCAGTGGACTGGTTTATGGGCATTGGCCGTGCATTGACTAACCTGATCGGCAACTGCGTGGCTACCGTGGCGATTGCCCGGTGGGAAAAAGACATCGACATCCAGCGCGCCAACAAGGTGCTGGACGGCCAGCAAGGTTATGCCTTCCAGGCCAAAAAGCCGGTGTTGCCGACGCATCAGGAGTTCTAATTTGTTTTTTTGCAACATTCAGGAGCCATCGACGTGATCAGCACTTCAACCGTCGTCAATTCAGTCGTAGAAAAACTGCGCGCCGCCCTGGCGCAGGGCCAGTGGCGGCGTGGTGAAATGCTGCCCGGCCAGCGTGAACTGGCTGAACAAATGGGCATCAGTCGCCCCAGCCTGCGCGAAGCCGTGATCGTGCTGGAAACCCTCGGCCTGGTGCGCTCCATGCCCGGTAAAGGCGTGGTGGTGCTGGAGACCAGTATCAGCGAGCCGCAGTCGAGTGATGCCGTCGCCGATGCCAGCCTCGAAGACATCCTGCAACTGCGCTACACCCTCGAACCCTTTATCGTCGGCCTGGTGGCCCAGTCCATCAGCAGCAAGGAAGTCGGCCAGTTGCGCCTGACCCTGATGGACATGCGCGAAGCCCTCGATGCGGGTGACGCCGAAGCCGGCATGAACGCGTATATCGACTTTCACGAAGAACTGTTCGCCCTGACTTCCAACCCGATTTTCCAGAACGTAGTGCAGCAAACCAGCACTGCACTCAAGCAAAGCGCCCACGTGCTGCGTAATTCGCCTGAGCACTTGGCTGAACGCCTGCAGGAAAACGAAGCCGTGGTGCGCGCCATCCGCAATAAAAACAGCGCCCTGGCCAGCGCCGAAATGCGTCGGCATATCCTTCAGGAAGGCCTGCGCATGGGCATTCGCTTGAACATCCCGGACGACCATCTGGGCAGTTGATTTTCTGGAGGACGACCATGACCGCTCACGCTTTGCAACGCGACCCACTCCTCCCTGCACTGCGCCTGGTGCCTGGTAAAAAGCTGTCGGTGGATGACATCTACCCCCGCTTGTTCGACGCAATTCTCGAACAGCGCATCGCCCCGTCCAGCCGCTTCACCGAAGAAAGCCTGGGCGAAACCTTTGGCGTGAGCCGCAGCGTGATCCGCCGGGTGCTGGCCAAGCTGTCCCATCAGCAAGTGATCATCCTGCGCCCCAATCAACGCGCCCAGGTCGCCGCGCCAGATGCCCAGCACACGCGGCAGATTCTGGAAGCGCGGCGCCTGACCGAAATCACCGTGGTGCAACTGGCCTGCGCCCAGGCAACACCGAGACAGATCCGCCAACTGCGCGAACTGATTGCACGCGAGCGCGACTGTATCGAGCGTGATCAGCGGGGGCCGGCGATCCGGTTATCGGGGGAGTTTCACTTGCAATTGGCACAGATGGCAGGCAATGCGCCGCTGGCGCAGTTTCTCAACAGCCTGGTGCCGTTGACGTCGTTGATCATTGCCCAATATGAAGCGAAGGCCTGCACGTATTGCGCGTGGCAGGAGCATGAGGCGATCGTGGAGGCGATTGAGCAGCGCGATTCAACCACCGCAGTGGCGCTGATGACCCTGCATCTGGATCACCTGGAATCCAAATTACTCAAGCACCACTGAACCCAAGTGTAAGCAGATCAAAATGTGGGAGCGGGCTTGCTCGCGAATGCGGTGGGTCAGTTAACACATATGTGTCTGATATACCGCATTCGCGAGCAAGCCCGCTCCCACATTTGGCCCCTCGTTGATTGATAAATAGTGTTCCAATAAAAAGCCCCCGCATCTCACGATGCGGGGGCTTTTTATTTACCGCTTGATCAAGCCGGTTGCAGCACCGACTGACCGCTCAACGCCAGATCCAGCAACTCACGGTTGGCGACCGCGTACATGGCGTAGTCCGTACCCACTGCTGCACGGATTTCCACCATCATTGCGCGCCAGCGATCGGCCATGTCCTGATGCTGCTCAAGCCACAGGGCCACGCGGGCTTCCATGTCTTGTGGCGCGTCGGCCATTTGCAGTACCGAGATGGTGATCGCCCGTTGCTGCCAGTCCACGTCGTCGCGGAAGGCTTCGCGGGCCTGGGCCTGCCAGTTGTTGGCCACCGGCAGATCGCTGATCTGCTGCAAGTACCATGGCAAGTCCAGGGCGCTGCCAACGGCGAAGTAGGCCTTGGCCACTTCGGCGGCGTCATGCCCGGTTACGTCGGCGGCTTCGATGATCGGCAGCAAGGTGTACAGGTGAGTCGTACCTGCCACCATGCGCGCCAACAGCTCCGGAACGCCGGCTTCGGTGTAGGCCTGGTAGCGGGTCTGCCAGCCTTCGCGGGTCGGGCCTTCCAGCAGTTCGTCGAGCTTGAGACCCAACGCAGCCAGGTGCGGGCCGAAGTGCGCGGTGTCACGCCCAGCGTCCTGCTCATTGCGACGGCTGCGCAGGAACCAGCGCGTAGCGCGACGGCCCAGGCGCATCAGCTCATCCATCAGCTCCAGTTGCACGTCGGCGGAAACCTGGTGGTCCAGGGCTTCGATCTGACGGAACCAGTGCGGGAGATGGAAGATGTCACGCACGATCACATAGGCGCCGGCCACGTTTGCCGGGCTCATGCCGGTCGACTCTTTGAGTCGCTGCACGAAGGTGATGCCCATATGGTTGACCAGGTCGTTGGCGATCTGGGTGCTGACGATCTCGCGCTTGAGGCGGTGACGACGCATGGCCTCGCCGAACTTGGCCACCAGGCTCGGTGGGAACGCGGTCTCCATGTCACGGGTCAGGTACTCGTCATCCGGCACCTGGGACTTGAGCAGCGCTTCCTTGAGGTCGATCTTGCTGTACGAGATCAGCACCGACAGCTCTGGACGGGTCAAGCCCTTGCCGGTGGACGCGCGCTCTGTGAGCTGTTCCTCGGTCGGCAGGTACTCGATGGCGCGGTCCAGCTTGCCACGGCCTTCCAGGTCGCTCATCAGGCGCTTGTACTCGGCGGCACGCTCGTAGGCACGGCGCGCAGCCAGGGACAGGGCCTGGGTCTGCTTGTAGTTGTTGCCCAACACCAGGTGGCCGACTTCGTCGGTCATGCTCGCCAGCAACTGGTTGCGCTGCTTGTCGGTCATGTCACCGGCCTGCACCACTTCGTTGAGCAGGATCTTGATGTTCACTTCGTGGTCGGAGCAGTCCACACCACCGGCGTTGTCGATGAAGTCAGTGTTGGAACCGCCGCCATTGAGGCCGAATTCCACACGACCCAGTTGGGTCATGCCCAGGTTACCGCCCTCGCCTACCACCTTGCAGCGCAGCTCGTTGCCGTTGACCCGCAGCGCGTCGTTGGCCTTGTCGCCCACGTCGGCATGGCTTTCGGTGCTGGCCTTGACGTAGGTACCGATACCACCGTTCCACAACAGGTCTACCGGTGCCTTGAGCAAGGCGTTGAGCAGCTCGGTCGGGGTCAGTTTGTCGGCCTGGATGTCGAAGCGTTCTTTCATCTGCGCCGAGATGGCGATGCTTTTGGCGCTGCGCGAGAAGATCCCGCCGCCTTCGGACATGATGCTGGTGTCGTAATCGGTCCAGGACGAACGCGGCAGCTCGAACATGCGCTGGCGCTCGACGAAGCTGGTGGCCGGGTTCGGGTTCGGGTCGATGAAGATGTGCAGGTGGTTGAAGGCCGCGACCAGTTGCAGCTTGTCGGACATGAGCAAACCGTTACCGAACACGTCACCGGCCATATCGCCGACGCCTACTACGGTGATGCTGTCTTCCTGCACGTTGATGCCGCGTTCACGGAAGTGACGCTGCACACCAACCCACGCGCCTTTGGCGGTGATGCCCATTTTCTTGTGGTCGTAACCAGCCGAACCACCGGAAGCGAACGCGTCACCCAGCCAGAAGCCGTAGTCGATGGCGATGCCGTTGGCGATGTCGGAGAACGTTGCGGTGCCCTTGTCCGCCGCGACCACCAGGTACGGGTCATCGTCGTCATGGCGCACGACATTGGCCGGCGGCACCAGGGCGCCGTCCTTCAGGTTGTCGGTGATATCCAACAGGCCGGAAATGAAGATGCGGTAGCAGGCGATGCCCTCGGCCGCGATCTCGTCGCGGGTGCCGCCCAGTGGCAGGCGACGCGGCAGGAAGCCGCCCTTCGCACCGACTGGCACGATGACCGAGTTCTTCACTTGCTGGGCTTTTACCAGGCCGAGCACTTCGGTACGGAAGTCTTCTTCACGGTCAGACCAGCGCAGGCCACCACGCGCAACGTTGCCAAAGCGCAGGTGCACGCCTTCAACACGCGGCGAATAGACGAAGATTTCAAACTTCGGCACCGGCTTGGGCAGTTCTGGAATGGCGCGCGGGTCGAACTTGAAGCTGAAGTACGACTTGTTCTGGCCGTTGGCGTCGGCCTGGTAGAAGTTGGTGCGCAGGGTGGCCTTGATCAGGTCCAGGTAGCGACGCAGGATGCGGTCTTCGTTGAGCACCTGAACGTCGTCCAGGGCGGTGAGGATCGCTTGTTCCAGGCGTTGCTGCTTGTCTTCCAGGTCGTCGGCGGTGAGCTTGCGCGCCAGGTAGAAGCGGGTCTTGAACAACCGGGTCAACTCGCGGGCGATGTCGGTGTGGTTGTTCAGGGTGCTGGCGATGTAACCCAGGTCGAAGCCCAGGCGGATCTGCTTGAGGTAGCGAGCGTAGGCACGCAGCAGCGCGACGTCGCGCCATGGCAGGCCGGCGGTGAGTACCAGGCGGTTGAACGCATCGTTCTCGGCATCGCCGTGGACGATATGCACGAACGCGTCCTGCAGCGTGTCGTTGAGCTGCTGGATATCCAGGTTCACGCCTTCGGCGGCGATGAAGGCGAAATCGTGAATCCAGAACTCGCGGCCATTGGCATGGCGCAGGCGATACGGGAACTCACCCAGCACGCGCAGGCCGAGGTTTTCCAGGATCGGCAGCACATCGGACAATGCCAGCGGCGTATCGGCGTGGTAGAGCTTGCAATGCAGCTCACGCTGGCCGGAGACCTGGCCCAGCGGCTGATAGAAGCTCATCACCAGCGGGTTGGCTTCGGTGAGGCTGTTCAGATGCTGCATGTCGACCACGGCCGAATGCGCGGCAAAACGCTCGCGGTAGCCGGCCGGGAAGCCTTTCGGGAAGTCCGCCAGCACGTTGGTGCCGTGGGCTTCGCCGAAGCTTTCCACGACCAGGCTGGCGTAGTCGTCCTGCCAACTGCGGCAGGCTTGCACCACTTCTTTTTCCAGTTGCAGCGGGTCGATGTCCAGGCGGTTCTTCGGGTCAACCCGCAGAATCAGTTGCACACGAGCCAGTACCGACTCGGAGAAGAAGGTCCAGAACTCGCAGTCCGAAGCCTTGAGGCGATCCATCAGCACTTGCTGGATCTTCTGGCGCACTTCGGTGGAGTAGATGTCACGCGGTACGTAGGCCAGGCAGTAGCAGAAACGACCGTATGGGTCTTTGCGCAGGAACACACGGATCTTGTTGCGTTCCTGGATCTGCACGATGGACATCACGGTACTGAACAGCTCGTCGACCGGGGTCTGGAACAGGTCGTCACGGGGCAGCACTTCAACCACCTGGGCCAGTTCCTTGCCCAAGTGCGCCTTGGCCTGGAAGCCCGAACGCCGTTCGATCTCCGCGACCTTGCGGCGGATGTAAGGAATCACCCGCACGCTTTCGCCGTACACCGAGGAGGTGTACAGGCCCATGAAGCGGTGTTCCTTGATGACCTTGCCGTCGGCACTGATCTCACGGATCGACACGTAGTCCGGGTAGGCCGGGCGGTGCACGCGACTTGGGTGCGCGGCCTTGGCGAACGACAGCACGGTGGGTTCACGCAGGTAGGCCACGGCATAGTCTTCGATGCGCAGGTCTTCGGCGGTGAGGCCGGCGCGCAGCAACTTGGTCAGACCGAGGAAGGAATCGGCGTCATATTCAATATGACCGCCGTCCGCCTCGTCACGTACCACGAACTCTTCGTAGCCCAGGAACGTGAAGTGGTTGCCCACCAGCCATTCCAGGAAGTTCTTGATCTCGGCTTTTTCTTCGCCGTCGATGGCGAACTGGCTGGCGTCGATACCGGCCAGCAGGTCCTGGACCTTGGCTTTCATCGGCTCGAAATCAGCCACGGCCACGCGCACTTCGCCCAGCACCTGCTCAAGCTCTTTACTCAGCACATTCAATTCGGCGGCGTTGGCGCAGCGGTCGATTTCCAGGTACATCAGCGATTCTTGCTGGATGCCTTCGCCCTGGGTGCCTTTTGGCAGAACCTCCAACAGCTCGCCCTTGCTGCCACGGCGTACGCTCAGCACGGTGGTTTGCAGGGTGTGGATGCTGTAGCCACGGCGGTTCAGCTCGGTGCGTACCGAGTCCACCAGAAATGGCAGGTCATGGTGCAGCACTTCGACCGCAGTGTGGGTCGATTGCCAGCCATGACGTTCGTAATCGGGGTTGTAGACCCGCACTTGCGGTTGGGTGTGATCAAAGCGCTCAAGCAGGCGCCAGGCAGACAGGGTGCAACCGGCCAGGTCGGAGAGGCGACGCTGGGTCAGTTCGTCCAGGGAAATGATGCCGAAAAATTGTTCAGCGAACAGCGCCACTTGTGGCAGTGCCTGTTCACTGATGTGCTGCGCCAGTGCCGCTTGCAGTTGATGCTGGAAGTCGGCCTTGCTGGCTGCGGTGAAGAACGCCATCTGTGGTACTCCGCTTGGGCTTGTTATTGATGGAAGCGTCGCGTGTTATCCCCTTGCGGGGAGACCGTCAGCTCTGTTCGCTGGTAGTGACGATAAGCACCATAAACGAATCAGGGCGACAGGTGGGTGAAGCTGGACAAGACAGTCAGGTCACATACAGCTTCCATAAGACATGCGCCTTGCCAGGCGACGATACGACGGGCAGGTCCAGCTCCCGGCACAGGGCACATCCGTTGCGCAGCTTAACGAGTGTAGTAAGACAGCTGCTTGCGACGCTGCGACATATTCGGTCATCGGTAAGCAGACTACCGGTTGCGACTTGTGCAACCGGCATTTTCAAGGTGAGAAACCTGCCATTTCCAGGTCAGCAAGTACCGGAAATGACTGATACAGCCCGTCAGGTCATGCTCTGGGTCTGACACACAATGCAGCACAAAATTCGCCGCAATGGCACAATTGCCCGGCGCAACACCCTCTCCCAGACAGGACTCCCCATGCTGCAACTGAAAACCGACGCACTGATGGCCACCCCTTGCGATGAAGAAGAAGACAACATGGCCATGCTCTGCTGCCACGGCAAGAACGGCGAGATGTTCATGCTGTGCCGGTACCCGGATGAAGATGAAGTGGAACTGACCTGGGATTACGAGCCGTCGACGCTGGATGGGCTGAAGGTGACCTTGAGTGCCACGACGTTGCTGGTTGAACTGGCGGCGGGTGATACCGATGCGCTGGGGGGCAAGGATCAGCTGGAAATCACCCACGCCACCGCCGCATCCGACCTGGCCGAGGTGGAGGAAACCTTGCAGAACATCCTCAAAGGCACCGGCACTTTCATCCGTATTTAAGCTGCACCATAGATCAAATGTGGGAGGGGGCTTGCCCCCGATAGCGGCGGGTCAGTTAATACATCTGTGACTGACCCACCGCCATCGGGAGCAAGCCCCCTCCCACATTGACCGTGTTCCCACACAAAAACCCTACAAGTTTTTCTGAAAATACCCGTGACGCTGTTAGTCGCCACCCCCTTCGATGCATTAAAGTAAGCCTCCCAAGCCTGACGCTCGCGCTCGACCATCAGGCTCATCTTTCCAGGAACCGTCATCGATGGAACATCGTGAAGCGCTGCTTGCGCTGCGAACCTTTCTTTCTACGCAGATTCTCGGCCAGGAAAAACTCATCGATCGCCTGCTGATCGCCCTGCTCGCTGACGGCCACATGCTGGTCGAGGGCGCACCGGGGCTGGCCAAGACCAAGGCGATCAAGGAGTTGGCCGAAGGTATCGAAGCGCAGTTCCATCGTATCCAGTTCACCCCCGACCTTTTGCCCGCTGACATCACCGGCACCGAGATCTATCGCCCGGAAACCGGCAGCTTCGTGTTCCAGCAAGGGCCGATATTCCACAACCTGGTATTGGCCGACGAAATCAACCGTGCACCGGCCAAGGTCCAGTCGGCCTTGCTGGAAGCTATGGCCGAACGCCAGGTCAGTGTAGGTCGCAGCACTTACGAGCTGTCACCGCTGTTCCTGGTGATGGCCACGCAGAACCCCATCGAACAGGAAGGTACCTACCCGCTGCCCGAAGCCCAGCTCGATCGTTTCCTGATGCACGTCAAGATTGGCTTCCCGGACGCCACCGTAGAACGGCGCATCCTGCAACAGGCGCGGGGCGAAGCGTTGAATGGCGAAACCAAGCCCGAGCGCCGCGTCAGCCAGCAGGCGATCTTCGCCGCACGCAAGGAAATCCTCGGTTTGTACATGGCCGACGCGGTGGAGGAATACCTGGTGCAGCTGGTGATGGCCACCCGCACCCCGGCCAAGTTCGACCCGGAAATGGCCGAGTGGATCGCCTACGGCGCCAGCCCGCGTGGCTCCATCGCCCTGGACCGCTGCGCACGCGCCCACGCCTGGCTGGCCGGTCGCGACTTCGTGAGCCCGGAAGATATCCAGGCGGTGTTGTTCGACGTACTGCGCCACCGCATCATCCTGTCGTTCGAGGCCGAAGCCGCCGGGATCGACCAGGACCGCGTGGTACAACGCATTCTCGACGTCGTTGCCGTCGCTTGAAGTCGATGAACGCAAGCGATGGTATCCGCGTAACTCTCAGTGAATTGATTGAGATGCGCCACCATGTGCGCGAAGTGCGGTTGTTTTCCACGCCCGGCCAGCGCAGCCCATTGATCGGCCTGCACCACTCCAAGCTGCGCGGGCGCGGAGTCGACTTCGATCAGGTGCGCGTGTACCAGGCCGGCGACGACGTGCGCACCATCGACTGGCGCGTGACGGCGCGCACCCAGGAGCCGCACACCAAGTTGTTCCACGAAGAACGCGAACGGCCGATTTTCATCATGGTCGAGCAAAGCTGCCGGCTGTTTTTCGGCTCGGGGCAAATGTTCAAGTCCGTGCTCGCCGCGCAGGCTGCCAGCCTAATCGGCTGGGCGGCGCTGGGGCATAACGACCGGGTCGGCGGGCTGGTGTTCGGCGACAGCGAGCACTACGAAATCAAGCCCCGGCGCAGCAAGCAAAGCCTGTTGCAACTGCTCAACCGCCTCGTGCGGGTCAACCAGAGCCTGAACACCGAAAGCCGCCCGGAAGCCGATGCCCTGGGCATGGCCTTGCGCCGTGGCCGTGAAGTGCTGCGCCCGGGCAGCCTGGGGATTGTGATCTGCGACGAACGTGCGCTTACCGAAGGCGCCGAGCAACAGCTGAGCCTGCTGTCGCGCCATTGCGACCTGCTGTTGCTGCCGATCTCCGACCCACTGGATCACGCCCTGCCCGCCGCCGGGTTGCTGCGTTTTGCCGAACGTGGGGCGCAACTGGAACTGGATACGTTGAACGTCGACTTGCGCCAGGCCTACAAGGCCCAGGCCGAAGCCCGCATCGCTCGCTGGGAACTGCTCGCGCAGAAACTGCGTGTGTTGTTGATGCCGTTGAGCACCCAGAGTGAAATGGTCGAGCAACTGCGCGAGTACCTCAACCCGCAACGCCCGGTTAAAAAGCAATGAGCAGCCTGGACCAACTACAACCGCTGATCGCCCCACCGGCCATCGGGTTCTGGCCACCTGCACCCGGCTGGTGGCTGTTGCTGCTGGTGATCCCCCTGCTCGGCTGGGGCCTGTGGTGGCTGCGCCGCTTCTTGCCGACCCGCCGCCCCGTGGCCCGCGCCGAGCAGCCGCTTGACCCGCTGCGCATCGCCGCCCTGGCCGAACTGGCGCTGATGCCCAAGCCCTACGACGGCGCTCCCGCTGGCGCCTGGTTGCAGCAACTCAACGGCCTGCTCAAACGCCTGTGTCGCAACGACTACCCTTATAGCCAGAGCCATACCCTCAACGGGCGCAAATGGCTGGCCTTCCTGGATAACCGCTGCCCCGCTGCCGGCCTGACGCGCTGGATGGTGCTGGTGGAGGGCGCCTACAAACCCGAATGCAAACTCGATGACAAAGCCATCGCCGGCCTGACCCAGGCCGTCGACACCTGGATTCGCAAACATGTTTGAGTTTGCCTGGCCGTGGATCTTCGCCCTGTTGCCGTTGCCCTGGTTGATGCGCCTGATCCTGCCGGTGGCCGACAGCGGCGAGCCGGCATTGAAAGTCAGTTTCCTCAGCGATCTCGAAGGCTTGGCTCGCCGCCGTGCCCGGGTGAACTTGCCCGCCTGGCGCCAGCAAGCACCGTTCGTGGTGCTGTGGCTGCTGCTGTTGACCGCCGCCGCACGCCCGCAATGGCTCGGCGAACCCTTGCCGATTGCCGCCAGTGGCCGGGATTTGCTGGTGGCGGTAGACGTGTCCGGCTCGATGGATTTCCCTGACATGCACTGGCAGGACGAGGACGTGAGTCGCTTGTCCCTGGTCAAGCACCTGCTCGGGGACTTTCTTGAAGCGCGTGAAGGCGACCGAGTGGGGCTGATCCTGTTCGGCAGCCAAGCCTATCTGCAAGCACCACTGACCTTTGACCGGCGCACAGTGCGCACCTGGCTGGACGAAGCCCGCATCGGCATTGCCGGCAAGAACACCGCCATCGGCGATGCCATTGGCCTGGCCCTCAAGCGCCTGCGCCAGCGTCCGGCGCAAAGCCGCGTGCTGATCCTGGTCACCGACGGCGCCAACAACGCCGGGCAGATCGACCCGCTGACAGCAGCGCGCCTGGCGGCCGAGGAAGGGGTGAAAATCTACCCGATCGGCATCGGCGCCGACCCCGAGCAAACCGGCTCCCTGGGCATTCTCGGCGTGAACCCGAGCCTGGACCTCGACGAGCCGGCGCTCAAGGCACTGGCCGAGGCCACCGGCGGCCAATATTTCCGCGCCCGCGATGGCGAGGAACTGCAAAGGATCAAGGAGACCCTCGACACCCTCGAGCCTGTCGAGCAACAACCCACCCAGGCCCGCCCGGCCCAGGCGTTATACAGCGGCCCGTTGGCCCTGGCGCTGATCCTGAGCCTGTTACTGGTGATCCAGGAGCGCTGGCCGAACAACGCCTTGCAACGCTGGTTCAACAAACTGTCGAACAAGGGGATTTTCCTGCAACAACACCCGCAATGGCGCCAGCGCCTCCAGCGCCTGCGTTTGCGGAGGCGTCGATGATCGCCCTGTGGCCGCACTGGTTCCGCCCGTGGTGGCTGTTGCTGCTGCCGTTGCTTGGCTGGTTGCTGTGGCAGTTGTGGCACCGGCAAAAGCGCGCCGGGCGCTGGCAGATGATCCTGCCGCCGGCCTTCCATGCCGTGTTGCTCAGTGGTGGCAACGGTCGCGAGAGCAAATCGCCATGGGTGGTGCTTGGCATTGCCTGGCTCTTGGCTGTGCTGGCGTTGCTGGGCCCAAGTTGGCAAAGAGTCGAACAGTCCAGTCAGAAACCCGCAGACCCATTGGTGGTGCTGCTGGAGCTGACCCCGGAAATGCTCGCCACCGACAGCCCGCCCAATCGCCTGGAGCAGGCGCGGCGCAAGCTGTACGACTTGCTGCAAGCGCGCACCGATGCACAAACCGCCATCGTGGTGTATGCCGGCAGTGCCCACACACTGGTGCCGCTGTCGGATGACCTTGCCACCAGCCGCAACCTGCTGGAAGCCCTGCGCCCGTCGATCATGCCCGAGCCCGGCCACCGCGCCGATCTGGCAGTGGAAAAGGCCCTGGGCCTGCTCAAGCAAGGCGGCCTGGGCCAGGGGCGCCTGCTGCTGGTCGGTTCCTCGCTGTCGAAACAGGAACGCCAAGGCATCCGCCTGCAACTGCAAAGTGCCCAGGCACCGGCCTTGTCGATCCTCGGCATCGGCAGCCGCGAAGGCACACCGGTAACCCAGGAAAGCGGCGAATTCCTCAAGGACGACCAGGGCGCGATCCTCGTGCCACGCCTCGACAGCCCGACCCTCAAGGCCTTCGCCAGTGAAATGGGCGGCCGCTACCGTGCGGCGCGCCTGGATGACAAGGACCTGCGCCAACTCGGCCTGCTCGACAGCGCACAAGCCCTGCGCAACGACGGCCAGGTGCTGCACCTGGATACCTGGGCCGACCAGGGCTACTGGCTGCTGCTGCCACTGTTGCTGCTCGCCGCCTGCGCCGGGCGTCGCGGCTGGCTGTTCTGCCTGCCGTTGCTGCTACTGGGCGCACCGCAACCCAGTTATGCGTTTGGCCTCCAGGACCTGTGGCTGCGCCCAGACCAACAAGGTCAGTACCTGCTCAAGCACAAACGCCCGGCCGAAGCCGCCGAACACTTCCAAGACCCGCAATGGCAAGGCGTGGCATTGTACGAGGCGGGCAATTACGCCGAGGCCATTAAACGTTTTGCCCAAGGCAGTGATGCCTATTCCCACTACAATCGTGGCAACGCGCTGGCCAAGTCCGGTGAGTTCGAGGCGGCCATTGACGCGTACGAACAGGCTCTGGAGGCCCAGCCCGATCTGCAACCGGCACTGAAAAACAAAGCCCTGGTGGAAACGCTGATGCAGGAGCAAGCGCAGCCCGAGCCGGCCCAGCCAGCAAAAAACACAGATGACGAAACCACCCAACCCGGCCAAACTGCGCAACCGGGCGCGAGCGGGCAAACGGCTCAGGGTGGCGAACAGCCGGCCCAGGGCCAGGGCGAAGCCGGCAAAAGTGAGACCCAGGCCGGCGCTACGCCAAAACCAGGCGGTAACGAAGTGCCGGGCAGTGAGCTGGGAGACGAGCAAACCACTACGCCGCCCCTGCGCCCAGCCGATACCCGCCTTGAAGGCGAGCGGCGCCAGGCCCTGGAGCAATGGCTGCAAGAGATCCCGGACAACCCCGGCGAACTGCTACGGCGCAAATTCTGGTACGAACAGCAACAACATCAGGACACGACTCGATGAGCCGCTGCACCACCCTTCTGCTCCTGCTCGCGTTGTCGGCAGGCCACGCCCAGGCGGCGAACCTGGTCGCCAGCGTTGACCGCAGCCGCCTCAATTCCGGGGAAACGGTCGAGCTGACGGTGGAGTCCAGCGACGTGACCCAGTTCGGCAAGCCGGACCTGTCCCCCCTGGACGCGCAGTTTGAAGTCAGCGGCACCCGCCAGATCAACCAACTCACGACCCTGGGCGGCGATAACCACGCCACCACGCGCTGGATCATCACCCTGCTGCCCAAGGAAAACGGCAACGTGGTTATCCCACCTTTGCAAGTCGGCGCACTCAAGACCCAGCCGATCACCCTGCAAGTAGTGGAAACCGCCAGCCAGAACACCAGCGCCGAACTGGCCCCGGTGTTTATCGAAGCCAACCTCGACCAGACCAGCGTGTACGTGCAGGCCCAGGCGCTGTTGACCGTGCGCGTGTACCACTCGGTGTCGCTGTATGACGACAGCAGCCTCACGCCACTGCAGATTCCCGACGCGCGCGTCGAACAGTTGGGCGAGTCGCGGACCTATGAGAAGGTCATCAACAGCATCCGCCATGGCGTGATCGAGACCCGCTACGCCCTCTACCCACAACACAGCGGCAGCGTGATGATTCCCGCGCAGACGTTCAGCGCAACCCTGGTGGAGTCGCGCCCGGCCCAGGAGAACACGCTACAGGGCACCAAGCCGGGCAAGATGATTCACGTCAGCTCCGCGGCCCTGCCCTTGACGATCAAGCCCAAGCCGGACCTCTACCCCGCCGACGCCCCTTGGCTACCTGCGCGTAGCCTGACCCTGAGCGAAGGCTGGAACCCCACGCCTGACCACGTGCAAGTCGGCGACTCCCTGACCCGCAGCCTGACCGTCCAGGCCGAAGGCCTGTCCAGCGCACAGCTGCCGGCGCTGCCCAGCACCGAGGTCAACGGCCTACGCCGCTACCCCGATCAACCGGTAATGGCTAACCAGACCAGTGACCGCGGCCTGACCGGCAGCCGTGAAGACCGCGAAGCCCTGGTGCCCACCCGCGCCGGCGCGCTGGAGCTGCCGCCAGTGGACGTGGTGTGGTGGAATACCCACGAAGATCACCTGGAACGCACCAGCCTGCCGGCGCGTACCCTGCAAGTGGCGGTTAACCCTAGCCTGGTGGTAGACACGCCCGCGACACCGACCATCATCACCGCACCCGACGATGAGCGCCTGTGGCTGTGGCAACTGAGCACACTGGCCCTGGCCTGCACCACCCTATTGGGCTTCGGCCTCTGGTGGCGCGCCCGGCGGCAACCAGCCGTGCAGCGCGCCGCGCAAACCGGCCCAAGCCCACGCACCTTGCTCGACGACCTCAAGCGTGCCACCCAGGCCAACGACCCCCACGCCACCCGCCAGGCCCTCGACGCTTGGGCGCGGCAACAGCCAGAAACCCTGGCCGACATGGCGGCGCGGTTTGTGCCGCTGTCGGATGCGTTGGATGGGTTGAATGGCGCGTTGTACAGCGAAAGCGGCCAGTACTGGCTGGGTGAGGATCTATGGCGTGCGATCAAGGCCATCCCGGTAGCCGAACGCGAGCAAGACCCGGCGACCGATACCACCAGCTTGCCGCCGCTGTATCCCAAATAACCGCACGCCAACTGACACACCACAATTCAAAATGTGGGAGCGGGCTTGCTCGCGAAAGCGGTGGGTCAGTTAACATCAACGTTTGCTGGGCCGACGCCTTCGCGAGCAAGCCCGCTCCCACATTTGATCTTCGCTACTTTGAACATTTCGTTCGCTTAACTGACTGGCATTAGGGCTTGCCCCCGATGACGATGGGTCAGCCACCGCTAACCACGATGCGCAGCGAGCCGATCTTGATCTTGATCTGGCTTTTGATCTTAGGCGCCCCGTTAAACCACGCTGGCCGGAATTCGATATTGATTTGGGGGGTAAACCGGCAGGGATGCCGGTTTAGCCGCCCCGCGCCATGGATGGCGCGTGGCGGCGGCCCCCCAAATCAATGTCGGATTACGGGCACACCGAGCCTAAGCGAGGTGCCGAGTGGTGGGGCAAGAGCCTTTTGGTTACTTTTGGGCTCTTTTCAAAAGTGACCCGCTGTAAGAGCGGAACCAATAGCAGCCGTTACCGCAGAAACGGATATGTACCCAATCAGACCCAACATCCCGGCCAGCTGTCAGGCCGCCTTCGCAGGCAAGCCCCCTCCCACATTGGATCTGTGGTCACCCACAGGCACCGGGTGCGCTTTTACAGGTAAACTCCCCTCCTTTTCATCTTCTCCACGGAGTTCGCCTTGCGTCTGTTCCACACCTCCGACTGGCACCTGGGCCAAAACCTCCACGGCCAGGAACGCGACTTCGAACACGCCTGTTTCCTTGAGTGGCTGCTGGGCCAACTGAATGCCCAGCGCCCGGATGTGCTGTTGATCGCCGGCGATATTTTCGACACGGTCAACCCGCCGCTCAAGGCTCAGGAGCGCTTGTATGACTTCATCATCAGCGCCCACGAACAAAACCCCAGCCTCACTATTGTGATGATCGCCGGCAACCACGACTCTGGTTCGCGTATCGAACTGCCCGCACCGCTGATGCGCCGCCTGCGCACCCATGCCCTTGGCCGGGTGTTGTGGCTGGACGACGGCCAGTTGGATGCCGAACGCCTGCTGATCCCCTTGCCGGATGCCAAAGGCAAGATTGCCGCCTGGTGCCTGGCCTTGCCATTCCTGCGCCCGGCGGAAGTCACCGGTGCCCACCTTGGGGACGACTACCTGCGCGGTATCGGTCAAGTGCATGAATGGTTGATCGCCGCTGCCAACGCCAAACGCAAGAAGGGCCAGGCGCTGATCGCCATCAGCCACGCGCATATGGCTGGCGGTTCGGTGTCGGAAGACTCCGAGCGCAGCCTGATCATCGGCAATGCCGAGGCGCTGCCGGCCAGCCTGTTCGATAAGAGTGTCGGTTATGTTGCCCTCGGCCACCTGCACAAGCCGCAGAAGGTCAATGGCGAAGAGCGCATACGCTACAGCGGCTCGCCGATTCCGCTGTCGTTTTCCGAAATCGGCTATAAGCACCAGATTCTCGACGTGACGTTCCAGGGCGAACGCCTGGTCAACGTCGAAGCGCTGCCGATTCCGCGCTCGGTCAACCTGCAACGCCTGGAAGCCGCGCCCCTGGCCGAGATCCTCACGCAACTGGCCGAGTTGCCCGACATCGACTTGCTGGCCGAAACCCAGCGTCACCCCTGGCTGGAAGTGCGGGTGCGGCTCGACGAACCACAACCCGACCTGCGCCAGCAGATCGAAACCGCCCTGCAAGGCAAAGCGGTGCGCCTGGTGCGTATCGCCGCCGAGTACGCCGGCCAGCGCGGCAGCGCAGAAGCGGACGACGAGCGCCTGGTCGAACTCGACCAGCTCACACCCCAGGAACTGTTCAGCCGCGCCTGGCAGGACAGCTATGGCAGTGAAGTCGATGAACAGACCATGAAGGATTTCGCTGTGCTACTCCAGGAAGTGCAACAAGCGGGTGAACAGCCATGAAGATCCTTGCCATTCGCCTGAAAAACCTCGCCTCCCTGGCCGGCCCGTTTGAAATCGACTTTACCGCCGAGCCTTTGGCCAGCGCAGGTCTGTTCGCCATCACCGGGCCGACCGGCGCCGGTAAAAGTACCCTGCTCGATGCGCTGTGCCTGGCGCTGTTCGGTGCGGTGCCGCGCCTGGGTAATCTTGGTAAAGAAGGCAAGATTCCGGAAATCGACGCCGAACTGGGTACCGATGATGCACGAACTCTTTTACGCCGCGGAACTGGAAGCGGCTACGCCGAAGTAGATTTCGTAGGCGCTGACGGACATCGATATCGGGCACGCTGGGAAGCAAACAGAGCCAGGGAAAAAGCCAGTGGGCGTTTACAGGCAGTGCGTCATAGCTTGTATGACCTTGATATCAATCAGTTACTGGCTAGCCAGAAAAAAGAAGCTGAACAACTCATCCAAACAAAACTGGGCCTCAATTTCGCTCAGTTCACTCGCGCAGTTATGCTCGCTCAAAGCGAGTTCAGTGCTTTTCTCAAAGCCGATGATAAATCCCGTAGTGAGCTCCTTGAGAAACTCACTAATACAGCCATCTATAGTCATCTCGGCCGAAGAGCTTTCAGCAAAAGCAAGGAAGCTGAAAAAATACATGACGACCTGAAAACCCAATCCAACGGTGTAGTTCCGCTGGCCGCCGAAGCCCGCGCCGAACTGGATCAACAGTTGGCCGTGGCCCAGCAACAGCTCAAGGCCCAGCAGGCTCAGCTCAAGCAGTTGGAGTTGCAGCACACCTGGCTCAAGGAACTGCGTGAATGGCAGGAGCGCCAACTCAGCGCCGTCGAACAGTTGCAACAAGCCCAGCAACACTGGGACAGCCTAGGCCCGCAACGCCAGGACTTGAGCCGCCTCGATCAGTTGGCGCCGCAACGCCATCACTTCCTGCGCCAGGCAGAACTCAGCACCTTGCTGACGCCGCTCGCGGCACAGATTCAGCAGCACATTGATCAGCAAGTCATCCTGCATGCCCGCCAGGAACAGGCGCAACAACAGCAAGTGGCCGCCCAAGCGGCTCTGTCCGAGGCCCTGAAAAACCAGGCCGACGCCGCGCCTCTGCTGCGCCAGGCCGTCGACGAACAAAACAACCTCGCCCACGTGAACAGGGAACTGGCCAAGCGCACCGAGGAGAAGCAGCAGCACGCCAGCGCGTGCACCGAAGGCCAGGCCCTGCTCGACGGTTTGCACGAGAAGCAGGCCCAAGTCGCCGAGCGCCTGCAACGCCTGGCTACCGAGCTTGAGCACAGCGCCGCCCTCGCGCCGCTGAGCAATGCCTGGAGCGCTTACCGCGACCGCCTGCAACAGCTGATGTTGATCGGCAATCGCCTGAACAAGGGCGAGGCCGAACTGCCGCAGCTCGAACAGCGTGCCAGCACCGCTGCCGAACACTTCACCCAACAGCGTGAAGCCCTGAACCTGCTCTACCAGGAGGCCGGTGCCGAACCCCATGCAGTGGCCGAACAAATTCAATTGCTGGCCAGCCTGTTGCAAGACAATCGCAAGCAGCAGCGTGCCTTCGAAGACCTCACCCGCTTGTGGGACAGCCAGCAACAGCTGGATCAACAGGCTGGCGTGCTGACGCAGAAACTCGCCGACGCCGCGCAAAAACGCGAGCAACTGAACCAGACCGGCCTGCAAACCAAGGCCGAACTCACTGTGGCCGAGCAAACCCTGACGGTGACCAAGCAACTGCTCGAGCGCCAGCGCCTGGCCCGCAGTGCCAGCGTCGAGGAACTGCGCGAGCAGTTGCAGGATGACCAGCCCTGCCCGGTGTGTGGCAGTCATGAGCATCCGTATCACCAGCCCGAAGCGCTGCTGCAAAGCCTCGGTCGCCACGATGAAAGCGAAGAGGCTGCGGCGCAGAAAGCCGTCGACAACCTCAAGGAAAAACTCACCGAGCTGCGCGCCGAAGTGGGCGGCTTGATCGGCCAGCAAAAGGAATTCCTGCAGCAGCAGGAGCAGTTGGCTACGCAGCAGCAGGGCCTGGCGCCGAGCCTGCAAGCGCACCCTCTGTACACGTCGCTGTTCAACCAGGACGCCACCCAGCGCAGCAGTTGGCTGGCCCAGCAACTGGCCCAACTGACCCAAAGCATCACCCAGGACGAGCACCGCCAGGGCGCCCTGCTCAACCTGCAACAAAACGCCGGGCGCTTGCAGCAACAACTGCAAGCCGCCCAGGACGCCAGCCAGCAAGCCCGGCAATTGCTGGTGGACCAGCAGCGCGAACTGGCCAACGACCGCGAACGCCTCGACACAGAACTCAGCGCCTTCGCCAGCCTGTTGCCCGCGCACACCCTGGAAGGTTTGCGCAGTACACCTGCAGCGACCTTTATGCAGCTCGACCAGCAGGTCAGCCAACGCCTTGAGCAGTTGGGCCATCAGCGTGATGAACTGGCCGAGCAGCAAGAGCGCCAACAGGCCATCGAGAAACAACAGACCCACCAGCAACATCGCCAGCAACAGCTCGACGCCCTGAATCTGCAGGTCGCCGAGTTGGCGGCGCAGCATCAGGTCGTCCAGGAAAAACTCAGCGGCTTGTTGGGTGACCACCCCAGCGCCGAACACTGGCAGCAGCAACTGGAGCAGGCCGTCGCACAGTCACGCCAGGCCGAGACCGATACCAACCAGGAACTGCACGCCGTGCACACGACCCTGGTGCAGTTGGTGGCGGACCTCAAGGCCCAACAGGAACGCCAGCAAGCATTGGAGGCAGAGCAACACAACCTGGCGACGCGTGTCACCGAATGGCGTGCCCTGCACCCCGAACTGGATGACGACGGCCTGACGCGCCTGCTGGCCCTGGATGAAGCCCAGGTCGCGCAGTTGCGCCAGCACCTGCACAACAGCGAAAAAGCCGTCGAGCAGGCCAAGGTACTGCTGCAAGAGCGCGAACAGCGCCTGGCGGAACACCAAGCGTTGCACAACGGTAACCTGGACGCCGAGCAGTTGGACAACACCCTGGCGACGCTTAACCAGCAACTGGCCGAAGGTGAGAAACAATGCGCCGAACTGCGCGCACGTCAATCCGAAGACCAGCGCCGCCAGAACGCCAACCAGGCCCTGGCCGAGCAGATCGCCAAGGCTTACGAGGAATGGCAGCGCTGGGCGCGCCTGAATGCGCTGATCGGCTCGGCCACCGGCGACACCTTCCGCAAGATCGCCCAGGCCTATAACCTCGATTTGCTGGTGCACCACGCCAACGTACAACTGCGCCAACTGGTGCGCCGCTACCGGCTTAAACGTGGCGGCAGCATGCTTGGCTTGTTGGTGATGGACACGGAGATGGGCGACGAACTGCGCTCGGTGCACTCGCTGTCGGGCGGCGAAACCTTCCTGGTGTCGTTGGCACTGGCCTTGGGCCTGGCGTCCATGGCCTCGAGTACCTTGAAGATCGAATCGCTGTTTATCGATGAAGGGTTTGGCAGCCTGGACCCCGAGTCGCTGCAATTGGCGATGGACGCCCTGGATGGCCTGCAGGCCCAGGGCCGCAAGGTGGCCGTGATTTCTCACGTACAGGAAATGCACGAGCGCATCCCGGTGCAGATCCAGGTCAAGCGCCAGGGCAACGGGCTGAGCACGTTGGAGGTCAAGTGAGCGAGGTGCTGCTGTATTCGTTCCGGCGCTGCCCCTATGCAATGCGGGCGCGCCTGGCGTTGCGTTATTCGGGGGTAGCTGTGCGCATTATCGAAGTCAGCCTGAAAGCCAAGCCGGCCGAGATGCTGGCGCTGTCGCCCAAGGGCACGGTGCCGGTGCTGAACGTCGGGGACCAAGTGATCGAGGAAAGCCTGGAGATCATGGAATGGGCGCTGGCCCAACACGACCCCGAGGACTGGCGCCTACAGGGTAATCCGGCGGTGTACGAGCTGATTGAAGCGAACGACCAAGGGTTCAAACATCATTTGAATCGATACAAGTACCCCGAGCGGTACCCGGAGCAACCGATGGAAGCTTACCGGGCCGAGGGCGAGGTGTTCTTGCAGAAGCTGGAGGGTTTGCTGGCAGAGCGGGAGTATTTGCTTGCCGATCACCTGAGCCTGGCCGACGTGGCGCTGGCGCCGTTTGTACGGCAGTTTGCCCATGTGGATCGCGAGTGGTTCGCGGGGACGCCGTATCGGCGCTTGCAGGCTTGGTTGCAGCGGTTTCTGGAGTCGCCGCTGTTTATTGCCGTGATGGCAAAACCCTGAGGCCAATACAATCAAGTGTGGGAGATGGCTTGCCTGCGAGGGTATCCACTCGGTGCATGGGCTACACCGAGTCGTCAGCATCGCAGGCAAGCCAGCTCCCGCACTTGACCGTCGCTCAATTGAGGCTCAGTGCTGGGTCTTGTGATCCAGCGCCGCATAGAAGTTGGCGCTCTGTTGCAGGTATTTCTGGGTGTAAGCCGTGACATTGGATTTTTTGCTGGTGACTTCTACGGTGGCGGCAGCTGGCAACGCTACAGTGGCGGAAACAGCGGAAGCGGCGATGATCGAGAAGAGATTGAAGTTCATGGCGGTAACCCTTGTGTTCGTTTGGTTGGGTGGCCGGGGAAGGCCTTGGAACCCAACTTACGCCCGAGGGTTGAACCTTAGAAATGCTTTGAAACAGTAGCCGCTATCAATCGAATTAATACAAAGGGTCAGGCCCCGCATGGCGGGGCCTGTGGCTTATTGACGCACCAGGAACTTGAGGTCGCTGGGGGCATCGATCGGCAATTTCTGCACGGTTTTACCCAGCAGGCCGGTATTGGGGTCGCGCTCTACCACCACGATCTCATTGCTTTTCTGGTTGGCGATCAGCAGGAACTTGCCGCTCGGGTCCAGGCTGAATTCACGCGGGTGGTCGCCATCTACGGAGCGACGCTGGATTTCCTTGAGGTGCGCGGTGGCCGGGTCGATGCTGAACACCAGCAACTGGTTGGCCGTGCCACGGTTGCTCACATAGAGGAACTTGCCATCGCTTGAGGCATGCAACGCGGCGCCGGCCTTGTCGGACACCGGTTGGCCGGCGGCATAGTCAAGCAATTGGGTTTGCGTCAGCTTGCCCTCGTTGTAATCGAACACAGCGACCTGGGCGCTCATCTCGGTGGTCAGCCAGGCGTGCTTGCCGTCAGCGCTGAACAGCAAATGACGCGGGCCACTGCCTGGCGGCAACTGCACCGAGGGCGGGTTGGCCGGAGTCAGCGGCAACTCGTGATTGGCCTTGGGGTCGTAGTGGTAGACAAACACCTTGTCCGCTCCCAGGTCCTGCACAAACACATAGTTGCCATCCGGCGACGACACCACCGAATGCACATGGTTGGAGGCCTGGCGCTCAGGGTTCACGCGGCTGGCCGGGTGCCCGCTCAACTGTACCGGGGCCGACAGCTTGCCCTCGGCGTCTACCGGCAGCACCGCCAGGCTGCCGCCCGGGTCTTCCAGCACCGAATAGTTGGCGACGAACAGGTGGCGCCCATCGGCGGCGACGCTGGAGTGAGTCGGCTCGTTGCCCAGGCTCTGCACCTGGTTGAGCAGCGTGAGCTGATGGTTCTTTGGGTCGATGCTGTAGCTGCTGACGCGGCCGACCGGGTCTTTCTGGCCCGGGCCGTTCTCGTTGACCACAAACAGGTACTTCTGGTCCTTGGAGACCGTCAACCACGATGGGTTGGCCGTCTTGGCCGCCAGCACTGGCTTGCCGCTGAACTGGCCGGTGCGGCTGTCAAATTGCAGGCGGTAGATGCCTTCGCTGCTGCCGGCGGTGTAGCTGCCTACCAGCAGTTCATAGGTGTCGGCCGGTGCGGCTTGCACCGACATGGCACCGACGCTGCCCGCCATCAGCAGGGGCCAGAATTTACGCATCATCATCGGCTTGATCCTCATCGTTATTGTTGCCGGTGAAGGCGCTCATGCAGATCAGGCGGTGCTCGCCCGACTCACCGGTCAGGGTCCAGCTTTGCAGGGTGTCGTCGAACGTGGCCGCCTGTACCTGGGCCAGGCTGAATGCCCAGCGTTTTTCAGCACGGCCGTCCATGGCGGTGATCAGCAACTTCTCGTCGTTTAACTCGAAGTCAAAGGCGTGCAGGCCATCGATTTCGAGCATGTTGCTGGTGGCAAGGACGGTGGTGAGGGTCGCAGTTTCGGCAGTCATAACATCAGTCGTTCAGAGGAAAGACCTCATGATAGGTCAAAATGTTGCATCAACCTAAAACCCTGTTTTCTCCCACCGGGGGCATTCATATGCCGCCACAATTACTGCCTCCTCACCCGCCCTGCGTGCCATCGACCTTTGCCGCTGGTACAGCGTCTCCGGAAACAGCTGATTACTCATTGCTCATTTAACGGTTGAGCGCCGGTCGTTAGTTTTCAGCGGGAAAGATCTCAACGACAAGGAAGCTACACGATGATCCATGGAAACCACCCTCCACGACTTTTCGACTACGCCTTTAGCCCTGTACTGCCAACTCCCGCTGCCCTCCAGCCGGCTGAAACAGCCCAAGCAACACCGCCCCTCCCTTCCAAACCTGCACCCCAATCAGATCACGGCCAGCCACTGCGCAGAAGCAGGCGTGATGCCACCTTGCATTACGAAGTAGCGGGTGAGTCCGGGTTAACTGTTGTACCCCTGCGTTCAACGCCTCTTACCACGCTTTCCACGCATCAACCGGCGACAGCGCCCCGCTCACCTGACATCACCGCTAACACCGTTGCCCACCAGTTCGCCGAGCGCCCCAAGCTGCGTTCGGTGGTGTCGGGCATGCTCAGCGATGCCCTGAAAAACCTCTACCCCACCCTGGCGTTCGACCTCGAATACACATCACTGGCCGAACCCACCTCAAACAATCCGCCGCAATACTGCCTGACGCCCTTGCTGGACGTGGCCTTGAAGCACCTCACCAGCGACGGCGAGCTGGACTTTACCGACAAACACTCACTGGCCTGCACCTTGATCGACCAAGCCACAGGCCATACGCTCAAGCCGGCACCCTCGGCGCAAGGGTTGACGCCGGGCATCGATATGCAGGCCGTCGAGTTGGTGATCCGCAGCCTGCGTACCACCCTCAAGAGTGAGTTCGAGCACGCGTTGATTCGCCACTTCACCGGCGATGACTATAACGCTCAAGACACAGGCGCGGCCGGTGCGAACCGTTGGCTGTGGCTCAGCGACGCCTTGAGGGACACCCTGAGAACCGCCGCCTTGAAACAACCCGGGCTCACGGAGCAACAACGCGAAACCCTCGATCAGGTCATCACCTACCCGGACCGTGCGCAACGCCAGAGCGCAAAAGGCGACGCCGCAGCCAAGGTGTTCATCCTGGACACCGCCGTGCGCAAAGGTACTGATACATCCGCTCAGCTCAGCCCGGACCTGCTGATCACCCGGGAAGTGGCCGGCCGTACGCAGGTACTGCATGCGACCGCGGCCGGGGTAATTACCGCGTACGACTCATTGCAAGCATTCGGCGATGCCTGGGGGCGAAACCTGGAGAAGGCATTCGTATTCGACAGCCTCGACTGGAAGCGCCAGGAGCCCGACGCCAATATCTTCGATACACAAGCGGCGCTGATCCTAAATGCCATGGTGGAAAACGTAGCGTCCATTCGTCTTCCAACATCGGGCACCCCGGATGAGCTTGAACAGGTGTTCTCCCGGGCAAGCGACCCAAGCCCCTGGTTCGTGGGCGCCTACACCCCCGACCCTACTGAGCTTGGGCGCCTGCGTGACAAGCTGCCGGGTTGGCTCAGTAACGCCAACGATGCGGAACGCGACACCTACCGACATCACGCACTGGCGCTGGCCAGCAGCGTGAAACGCAACGACGGTCGTACTTTCCTCGACGGCGTTCCCGATATCCGCACCTATGCCCAGCAGCAGTTGGACCAGCACCTGGCCGGCAAAGGCTATACCGCCCAGGATGTGGACGTGGTGTTCAAGGTCGCCGTGGGTAACCTGGGCAGCGGCTACATTGAACGGGTGAAGATGAGCCTGGTCGACATGGCCCTGGAAAACCTCGCGGGCTTGCCCAAGGGCGAGATGGAAGTCCACCTGCACGGGCAACCGGTCAGCGACCCGCACATGCCGCAGATGCTCAAGAACGTGATCAGCAGCGTGGATATCGGTCGCCACTACCCACAACTGCTCAATCGCGAACTGCTCAGCGACACCCCGCAATCCCGGGAGCGGGCAGCACGGTTTGTCGAGCAGGTGCCGATCCAGCTCGCCATGCAGGCGTTGGAACTCAAGCTCAAGGGCGAAGCGGGCATAAGCGCCCAGGGTTACCGTTTTGTCGAAGCCCTCACCCAGCCAGGCGCGGGCAGCAAACAGGTGGACGGGCAGGAAATCACCGTGCGCCCCCTGGCATTTGTGCGCAAACCGGGGGCAACGCCAGACGTGGTCGACAATATGTTCATCATCGAACCGCTGGCCGGCAGCAGCGGCCCACATATTCTCTATCGTCCTCAATTGAAACCCGCGTTGCTCGAATTCGCCAGCCGCGAGGCACTGCTGGAGGCCGTCCGCAAGCCTGGGGCATTGCAAGACAGCGTGCTGGCCTGGCTCAAAGATGACAAAACCCGCGCGGTCTATGGCAACGGCGGTTTTCATACACCCAATATCGCGCGCTTTACCGTGTTCAACGAGTTCGACCCACCCACCACACCCAAGCCCACCACCCTCGCCGTCGACGGCTATGCTGACGCCACCACGCTGCGCCAGGACCTGCTCAACGGTGACCTGTTCACCCATTGGTTCCGCTCCAACGCCAACAGCCTGGTCACCCTGGCAGAAGGCCAATCCACTTCCGACGCTGAAAGCCGCTGGGCCTCGCACAAGGAACTCGGCTGGCTGTTATTCAACACATTGTTGCCGGTATTGCGCGGGCCGGGGGCGATGGCGGGCTGGTTGCTGCAACTGGCCAATAGCGAAGAAGACATCAAGCGGCTTTCCACACAAAACGACCCGGACCCGACGTCGGCAGTGGTCGACCTGTTGATCAACCTGGGCCTGACGCTGGGCCACGCCTCCAGCGCGGAACCCGGCAAGCCGGCACACACGTTTGAACGCTTCGAGCCAGACGCTAATCCCGACAGTCCTGGGCCTAGCCGCCGTGACACTCAAGAGCCCGTTGTTCACCAAGCCGTCATCCGCCAGGATCCGACACCCCCTGTCACCACCAGTTTCGGTGGCGACGGTACGGCCATCGATATCCGGTTATCGAGCCCACGCGGGCTGACGCCAAACCTGCTGGCGCAGATCGACACGTTCAAGGTACCGGCGCCGGCTGAGCCTGGCTCTCCCCTGACCGAAGGTATCAGAAGGGGTCTGTATAAGGTCCACGACCAACTCTATGCCAATATCGGCCAGGCCTGGTTCCGCGTGGCGATCGACCTGGACGGCCCCTTCGTCATTGATGAACAGAACAAGGCCCGTATAGCGCCACCCATCTCCCGCGATGGCCAGGGTCTGTGGCACTTTGACGTCGCCCCCAAGCTCAAGGGTGGCATGCCAAAAAACGAGAGCCTGCAAGATACAGTCAAAAGAAACCTGCTAGCGCAGAAGCAAGCAAAGGCGAACTTCCACCGCAGCAAGCGGGAATTGAGCAAAGTGGAGGAAGCCCATTCAACCGCAATCGAAAAAATCAATACCAGCCTCTCCGAGTACGAGACCGCTCGAAAAAAACTCAAGACGCTTCGCAACCTTTCCAAGAATGAGGGTTCGGCACAGCGATTTCTTGCGCCCTATCTGGAACAGTGCCGAGCCACCGAGCGGCTCAAGAGCAACCTGGACCAGCAACTTCAGGCGCTCAAACCGCTGACACAAGCCCTGAAGGTGGCTGGCGAAAAAGCCATTGAAATCATTGCGCCCAAAAAAATCGGTGGGTTTGACGACCTGTCCGAATTCAAAAAGGACCGCTCATCGGTATACGAAAGCATCCTGCACGCCCTGACTGAAATAGATAACGTTTACACGTCTCTGGCCAACGACGCCCGCCACGTTGGAGTGAATGGCGCCTCGCTGGAGGAGTTGATGAGCCAGACCAATAGAGGCTCCAGTATCGCTTACGATGAATTGATGGAAGTGTCCGAAATGGCCTATCACGCTACTGAAAATCTATTGGCGTCGAGGCAACCGGTCAGTGACACATTTGATCAGTGGAAGAACGACTCCCCCTTTGGTAAGAAAAACGCCGAGGAGTACATCCAAGAGCGATACGCCTCCCCTCCCGCTGCCAGAGTACTGACAGCAAAACTGAACAGGATGTCGTTCCTCAAACTATTGACCACGACATGGACAGCCCGCAGCCCAGAGGCAACCGATCGGTTGCAGATGAGGCGCTTCCTGACAGAATCCCTGAAAACCGAAATAGCCGCTTTTAACGATCTGCGCCAATACACCGGCTACACCTTGAGCGAACGCAATGCCACACTGACAACCATTATCTCTAAATACAAACAGGTATTGAGCGACGGCCTCCTTATGCAGGAGGAGCATCCGGAGCTCTTTCGGGAGCAATACCACCAGCGTTTCACCGAGGTACTCAATGAGCTCATCGCTGAAGCGGAAACCGAGTTGGTCCAGGTCGTCGACGAAGAGCAGTTTCTTATTCCAGCAGCGCCCGCACGCAACGACCTACAAACCAGACCGCATAATCAGCGCGTGTTCAAGACCGAATACAAGGAGACCTTGCTCGGCATACTACGCGCCCCGGAACCCGGTCGGACCTTTGATATTGTCGATGTGCTCGATCCACAAAGCGGCCAACCAGTAGCAAGCTACAGCGATCACTCGGATGCGGATGGCCGTGGGTGGGTGAGGATCGTCCCTGCTGAGCCCGTACAAGCGCCCCAAGGCTCTACTCCCGCGAAGTCCTTGGCGAGCTACAAGAAAGAGGCGCAAACGCTGATAGATGGCACGGCAAGCATCGAGCGTACGATTCGCTTCCAGAAGACAAAGCTTGCCGATCCGCTGCGACGCGACACCGTCTCCCCCAGAGACTGGTACGACATGATCAATACACCTGCCAAACAACTCAAAGCAATGGCAGACCAGGCTGAAGCCAACCATCTCGCCAGACCTGAAACCGCCGAATTGGTTGCATACTGGCGAGCCACCGCCGAAGAAATGTTTCAGAACGCGCGCCAACATGCGGCAGACGGCTATTTGGTTCAGCCGCCGACAGCGGAGAATGTAGACTTCTTGTGGCGCAATAAATTTGTCGATATCAACCTTGTGCAGCGGGACACTCCTACAGAGAGTGGTGATTTCTTCACCGAATACTCTGTTCGCCAAAAAGGCCAAGAAAAACCGGTGTGGTACGCCCACTTTCACTACCCAAAGGAAAACTGGCCACGCGCCGATTACTCAGCCGCGCATCTGAAAATCGCATCCCAGCGGCGCAAAACCCAAAAAGACTTGATTCGCGAGGCAGGAAAAAACGGCACCGTGGAGAAAATAATCAAGGCCAGGATCACAGTGCCTCTGGATGAGAAACTGTTCCTGCCGTTGTGAAACTAAGCCGCTGACACGTAGTAAGAAAGCCGCACACCGTGCGGCTTTTTTACGGGCCTAGTGTGCAAACAGCGAATTGCCCTTCTGCCCCGCCAACTTCTCAGGCTTGATCAGGAACCGCGCCAGTGCCGGCAGCAGCCACAGTGCACCGAACATGTTCCACAACAGCATGAATGTCAGCATCAGGCCCATGTCGGCCTGGAACTTGATTGCCGAGAAGATCCAGGTGCATACCCCAATCGCCAGGCACAAGCCGGTAAACAGCACGGCCTTACCGGTAGACTTGAGCGTCTGGTAATACGCCTCTTGCAGCGGCAAGCCCGCCCGCAGGAAACTTTCCAGCCGGCTGTAAATGTAGATGCCGTAGTCCACACCAATCCCCACGCCCAGCGCCACCACCGGCAAGGTTGCGACCTTGACGCCGATGCCCATGAACGCCATCAGCGCGTTGCCCAGCACCGAGGTCAGTACCAGCGGCAGCACGATGCACAGCGTGGCAGCCCAGGAACGGAAGGTGATCATGCACATGGTCGCCACGCACAGGTACACCAGGATCAGGATAATCAGCTCCGATTCCTTGATCACCTCGTTGGTGGCCGCTTCGATCCCGGCATTACCGGCGGCGAGGATGAATTCCAGGCCGTCCTTGTTGTTCTCCTTGGCGAAGTCCTGCACCGCATGCACCGCGCGGTCAAGGGTTTCGGCCTTGTGGTCGTTGAGGAACACCAGCACCGGCGCCAGGGAGCAATTGTTGTTGTACAAGCCATCGGCACGGGCGATGGAGTTGTTGAGCACGTCCGGGTTGCGCGACAGGGTTTCCCATTTCAGGTTGCCCTCGTTCATGCCCTTGATCATCTGCTTGGACACGGTCACCAACGAGATCGCCGACTGCACACCCTCGGTGTTCTGCATCTTCCACATCAACTGGTCGATAGGCGCCATCGCCTCGTAGCGCGAGCAGCCTTCGGCCTTGGTCTTGACCATCACCACCAGCACGTCGGAACTGGTGGAATAGTTGCTGATAATGAAGTTGTTGTCCTTGTTGTAGCGCGAGTCCGGACGCAGCTCCGGCGCGCCTTGGTCCAAGTCACCGATCTTCAGGTTCTGGCTGTACCAGAGGCCGCCACCGAAGGCGATCAAGGCCAGGAAAATCGAAACCGGGGCGACTTTGGGGCTGGCGAATTTGGACAGCAGCCGCCAGAACGCATGTTCGCGGTTCGCGTCTTTCTTGCTTTTGGCGACGGCACGCTTGCTGATGCCGACGTAGGAAATGGCTACCGGTAGCAGGATCAGGTTAGTGAACACAATCACCGCCACGCCGATCGACGCGCCGATGGCCAGCTCACGGATCACGCCGATGTCGATGATCAGCAGGGTAATGAAGCCCACCGCATCTGCGAGAATCGCGATCATCCCTGGCAGGAACAACTGGCGGAAGGTGCGCCGTGCGGCGGTCAGGGCGTTATCGGCGTCGCTGGATTGCAGGGCGATACCGTTGATCTTCTGTACACCGTGGGAAATACCGATGGCGAAGATCAGGAACGGCACCAGCATCGAGTACGGATCCAGCCCGAAGCCGACGGCATGCATCAGGCCCAGTTGCCATACCACGGCCACCAGGGTCGTGCTCAACACCGCAATGGTGCTTCGCAGGCAGTTGGTGAACCACAACAACAGGACCAGGGTGATGGCGAAGGCCACACCAAAGAACAGCACCACCATGATCAGGCCATCGATCAGGTCACCAACTTTCTTCGCAAAGCCGACAATGTGAATTTTTACATTAGGGTTTTGCGCCTCAAACTTGTTGCGGATCTTGTCCTCAAGCTCGTGGGAAAACTTCTGGTAGTCCAGGGCCAGTAACTTGCCCTGATCCTGCGGGTCCGGGTAGGACTCCAGCAGCGGGATATCGACGATGCTCGACTTGAAATCGTTAGCCACCAGGCGCCCGACCTGGCCGGACTTGAGCACGTTGTTGCGCAACTGGTCGAGGCTTTGCGGCGAGCCGTTGTAACTTTGCGGGATCACTTCACCGCCGGCAAAACCCTCCTCGGTCACTTCGGTCCAGCGCACGCTGGGGCTCCACAGCGACTTGAGGCCCGAACGATCGACGCCGGAGATGTAGAACACCTCATCGTTGATCTGGCGCAGCGTCTCCATGTACTCCTTCGTGAAGATATCCCCGTCCTTGGCCTCCACCGAGATGCGCACGGTATTGCCCAGGTTGGCCAGATCGTTGCGGTGCTCCATCATCTTTTCGATGAAGGGGTGCTTGAGGGGGATCATCTTTTCAAAGCTGGTGGACGGGCGAATCAACGTCGCCTGCCAGAACAGGAAAATGCTCACCAGCAAACAGATGACGATCACTGCCGGGCGATTGTTGAAGATCAGGCGCTCAAGAAAGGTCGCTTTATCGTTGTGATGACTGCTCATTGAAACCCGCCTTCTTATTATTTTGAGAGGTCAGCGCCAGCTGGCGTGGCGACGCGAACGCCACCCTGCCCGACCAGAATCAAGTTGCCGTCGCCCGCCGCCGTGACGGCCGACAGCGAAATGCGGTCCGGGCGATTGAACACGCTGAACGTCGCCCCGTCGTCATGGCTGACCACCACGCTACCGCCATTACCTACGACTACGATGGAACCGTCATCCAACAAGGCCGCGCCCGACAAACCAAACTCCAGCGCGCCCCGCGCCGCATTCAGCTGGACTTGTTCCCAGTGGCTGCCGAAATCGGTGGAACGGTACAGGTTGCCGCGCAGTCCGTAGGCCAGCAGCGTGCGCGGTTGCGCAGTGCTGATCACGCCGAACAGCGAGCCTTCATAAGGCCCTTCGAGTTTTTCCCAGGTCTGGCCGTCGTCACTGGAGCGGAACATGCTGCCCTGCTCACCAACGATGAACAGGCCGGCGTCCTTGATCTGGGCAATGGCGTTGAGGTGGAACTGGTCTTCGTTGTCGAGGCGGTCGCTGATGTCGTCCCAGGTTTTGCCGCCGTCGGTGGTCTCGATCAACGCACCGTAGGCGCCCACGGCCAGGCCGTGGCTGGCGTCGTTGAACCACACATCGAGTAACGGGGCTTCGCGCTTGAGGTCTTGATATTGCGGGGTCCAGGTGGCACCGCCATCGGAGCTGGCAAGCACTTGCGCATCATGGCCAACGGCCCAGCCGTGTTTGTCATCGACGAAAAACACCGCCGTGAGCAGTTGCCGGGTGGGGACTTTGGCTTGGGCCCAGGTGTGGCCCTGATCATCGGAATAAAGGATATGCCCGCGATCACCGACCGCCACGAGGCGCTTGCCCGCGTGAACCACGTCGATCATCAAGCCTTTGGCGGCCTTGGGAGATTCAATCGCAAAAACCGCGGCGGCGGTGGTATCGCTGGCGGCCAGCACTGGCGTCGACAACACGGCACCTGCAAGCAGCGAGAGCGCTGTGGCCAGCAACGCAACCCTGCGTGCGGCGCGTGGGCGGCAGACAACCCAACCCATGACAGGCTCACTCATAGACCTTTCTCCCATTTATTATTGTTAGGTCGTCTCATCCAGGGCCTTGAAACCTGCAATCTAGAGCGCCTGGAGTAAGCAGGAGCCATCCTATCGGGCTTTGGAATCGTCTGACAATCGGCGCTACGTTATCTTTTGTTAACTGGCGGCGTTTGGCCAGATGGTGAATGTAGCGGCATCAGGGGAAATGATGAGTACAAGAAGCGCGTCCCACTGGCGCCGCCAAATGAATTTTTATTCCATCTATTGAATTAAGGGAATTTTTATTCCATTAATAGCCTTCCTGAAAACAATAATCCAAAGGACCACGGCTATGCGTGAACTCGGAATCGGCTTGATCGGCACAGGCTTCATGGGCCGCGCCCACGCGCTGGCGTTCAATAACGCGCGGGCGGTATTTGAACTGCCGGTACACCTCAAGCTGGCCGCCCTGGCCGACGCCGACACCGAACGCGCCCAACGTTGCGCCAGCGCCTGGGGGTTTGCCCAGGCCCATGGCGACTGGCAGGCGTTGATCAATGATCCCAAGGTCGACGTCGTGGCCATCACCACACCCAACCATCTGCACTACCCCATGGCCATGGCCGCGATTGCGGCAGGCAAGGCGGTGTATTGCGAGAAACCCCTGGCCGTCAGCCTCGAGCAAGCCGACGCCATGCGCTGCGCCGCCAGTGCTGCCGGGGTGGTGACGCGAGTCGGCTACAACTACCAGCACAACCCGATGATCGTGCTGGCCAGGCAGATGATTGCCCAGGGTGAACTGGGCGAGATCATCAGTTTCCAGGGTGAATTCAGCGAAGACTTCATGGCCGACCCGACGTCCCCGTGGTCGTGGCGCTGCGAGGTGGCCCACGCTGGCGGCGCCCTGGCTGACCTGGGCAGCCATCTGCTGTCGATGGCGCGCTACCTGGTGGGCGATGTGGTCAGTGTGTGTGCCGATACCCAGACCGTGCATGCCCAACGCCCCGCCACGGCCGGTAGCCCGACGTCAAAAGCCATCGCCGTGGACGACCAGGTGCATGCGCTGCTGCGCTTTGCCAACGGTGCCCGCGGCACAGTAAGCAGTAGTTGGCTCAAGCACGGCTACAAGAACCACCTCAGTTTCGAAATCAGCGGGACCAAAGGCACACTGGCGTTCGACCAAGAGCGCTTGAATGAACTGAGCCTGTGCCGCATCGGCCAGGACGGTTTCCAACGCATTCTGGCAGGCCCGGCCCTGCCAGGTTATGCAGCGTTCAGCCCGGCGGCGGGGCATCAGTTGGGCTACAACGAGTTGAAGACCTTGGAGGTGCAGGAGTTGATCATGGCGCTGGCCGGCCAGGGTGCACAGGGGACAGACTTTGAAGCCGCGTGGGAAGTTGAGCGGCTGGCGACGGCGATTCGCGTGGCGGCCCTCGAGGAGCGCTGGGTCAAAGTGGCCACGGTTTAAAATGTGGGAGGGGGCTTGCCCCCGATGGCGGTGGGTCAGTTACAGATGTATTCACTGACACGCCCTCATCGGGAGCAAGCCCCCTCCCACACTTGAATCACCAGTGGATTCATGTCAGCGCAACGCCCGACGAAGTACTTTGCCCACAGTGGTCTTGGGCAGTTCCGTCGTACGAAATTCCACATACTTGGGCAGCTTGTACCCCGTCAGGTACTCCCGGCAATGCGCGAGGATCTGCTCCTGTGTCAGGTTCGGGTCCTTGCGCACCACGATGATCTTGACCTTCTCCCCCGTCACCGTATCTTCCACACCAATGGCCGCCACTTCACCGACACCCGGATGCATCGCCACCACATCCTCGATTTCATTGGGGTACACGTTGAAACCCGAGACCAGGATCATGTCCTTCTTGCGGTCTACCAGGCGGATATAGCCGCGTGCGTCCATCACCCCGATATCACCGGTAGACAGCCAGCCCTCGGCGTCCAGTACCTCGGCGGTTTCCTTCGGGCGTTTCCAGTAGCCCTGCATCACTTGCGGGCCACGTACTTGCAGTTCACCTTGCTCACCGATATCCGCCAGCTCGCCGTCTTCGCGAACAAAGCGCACCCAGGTCGACGGCAACGGCACACCAATGCTGCCGGTAAACTCCATCTCACGCATGCGCGAAATATCAATGGGGCTGATGCTCACCACCGGCGAACATTCGGTCAGCCCGTAGCCTTCGATGATCGGCAGGCCGGTGACTTCTTTCCAGCGCTTGGCCACGGCCGTGTGGGTGGCCATGCCGCCAGCGATCACTATGCGCAGGTCGGAAAAGTCCCGCGCACAGAACGCTTTGTTCTCCAGCAAACCGTTGAACAGCGTGTTCACCCCGGCGATCCCGTTGAAACGCTCTTTGCGCAGGATCATCTGCACACGCTTCACGTCCCGCGGGTTGGCGATCAGGATATTGCGCCCGCCCAGGCACATGAACATCAGGCAGTTCACCGTCAGCGAAAAGATGTGATACAGCGGTAGCAACGTCACGTTGGTTTCCTGCTTGTGCTGGTCCAACTGGTCGCCGACCCAGGCTTTGGCTTGCAGCAGGTTGGCGATGATATTGCGGTGGCTGAGCATCACCCCCTTGGCATCGCCGGTGGTGCCACCGGTGTATTGCAAAAACGCCAGCTCATCGCGGTCCAGGCTGACCGGCAGATGATTCAGCGCCCTGCCCTGTTTCAGCACCTGGTTGAAACGCAGGGCGCCGGGCAGCTTGAACGCCGGCACCTGCTTCTGTACGCGGCGCAGGATGAAGTTCATCGCCGCGCCCTTGAAGGTGCCCAGCAAGTCACCGATGGCCGCTATCACCACCCGCTTGACGCTGCTGCCGGCCACGACTTTTTCCAGGGTGTGGGCAAAGTTCTCGAAGATCACCACGGTCTCGGCGCCGCTGTCCTTGAGCAGGTGCTTGAGCTCATGGCTGGTGTACAAGGGGTTGACGTTGACCACCACCGCCCCGGCGAGGATCGTGCCCAACAGGCAGATCGGGTACTGCAAGCAGTTGGGCATCATCAGCGCCACGCGGTCGCCCTTCTGCACGCCCTGGCCCTGCAGCCAGGCGGCAAAGGCAATGCCCTGGGCCTGCCAGTCGGCGTAGGTCATCTCGGTGCCGATGCTGACGTAGGCGACCCGCTCACGGAATTTTTCCAAGTGTTCCAGGAACACTTCGCGCAACGACGGGTAGTCCTCGATCCCGGCATCGATATCGGCCGGAACGCCGGGCAGGTAAGCGTTCAACCAGATGCGTTCGGCGTGTTCCAGGCTGATAGCGTTCATGGCAGTGTCCTTATTGTTGTTGTGAATAGCGCTACTTTTCGACGATGGCGGTGATGCCCAACCCGCCCGCTGCGCAGATCGAGATCAGGCCGCGACCACCGCCGCGTTCATGGATCGCCTTGGCCAGCGCCGCCAACTGCCGGCCGCCGGTGGCGGCGAAGGGGTGCCCGCAGCCCAGTGAGCCGCCGTTGACGTTCATCTTGCTGCGGTCAATGGTGCCCAGCGGTGCGTCCAGGCCTAGTCGCTCGCGGCAATACTCGGGGTCTTCCCAGGCCTTGAGCGTGCACAGCACCTGGGCGGCAAACGCTTCGTGGACCTCGAAGAAATCGAAATCGGCAAAACTCAAGCCCTCGCGCTGGAGCATGCGCGATACGGCGTAGGCCGGCGCCATCAACAGGCCCTCGGTGCCATCGACAAAACTCACTGCCGCCGTCTCGCCAGTGCGCAAGTACGCCAGCACCGGCCAGCCGTTGGCGCTGGCCCAATCTTCGCTGGCAAGCAGCACCACTGAGGCGCCGTCGGTCAGCGGCGTCGAGTTGCCGGCAGTGAGCGTACCGTTCTGCGGGTCGAACGCCGGCGACAAGCCCGCGAGTTTTTCCAGGCTGATATCGGCACGCAGGTTGTTGTCCCGGGCCAGGCCGCGATAGGGGCTGATCAGGTCGTCGAAAAAACCGCGTTTATAAGCCGCATCCAGGCGTTGGTGGCTGGTGAGGGTCAGTTCGTCCTGGGCCAGGCGCTTGATCTGCCAGCGCTTGGCCATTTCTTCGCAGTGCTCGCCCATGGACAGGCCGGTGCGCGGCTCGCCGTTACGCGGCAGCAGCGGTTTGAACAACATCGACGGCCGCACTTTCAGCAATGCCTTGAGTTTGTCGCCCACGCCCTTGGCCCGATTGGCCGCGAGCAAGGTCTGGCGCAACGATTCGTTGATGCCGATGGGCGCGTCGGACGTGGTGTCGGCGCCACCGGCAATCCCGACTTCGATCTGGCCGAGGGCGATTTTATTCGCCACCAGCAGCGCGGCCTCAAGCCCGGTGCCACAGGCTTGTTGCACATCATAGGCGGGCGTTTGCGGCGACAGCGTGGTGGACAACAAAGACTCACGGGCCAGGTTGAAATCCCGCGAATGCTTGATCACCGCCCCGGCGGCAAACTCACCCAGGCGCTGGCCGTGCAGGTTGTAGCGGTCTACCAGGCCTTGCAGGGCGGCGACCAACAGGTCCTGATTGCTGTCATGGGCGTACACCGTGTTGGAGCGGGCAAACGGGATGCGGTTGCCGCCGATGATCGCCACACGGCGGGTCGGGGCCGGGTTGAAGCTGTAATCAGTCATTGCTGGCTCTCTTTCCAAATGAACAGCCCGCGCATATGGGGTTTGTCCCCAGCAAAATTGCGCACTTCGAACTCACGGCGTGGGCCGGTCACCGGGTGGCTCCACAGGGCGACCTGGCCGGGCAGGAAGATCGGCAACTTGAAGTCGCAATGGGCTTGGGCCTGGCTCAATCCACCGGGCGGTTGTTGCGCCGCCAACGCGCGACCCAGTGTCCACATGCCATGGGCGATGGCGCGACGAAAGCCGAAGAGCCTGGCGCCGATCACACTGGTGTGAATCGGGTTGAAATCCCCCGAGACCTTGGCAAAGCGGCGCCCCAGGTCAGCAGGCAGCACCCAGCGCTGGGTGCGCAACAAGCCGTCTTCCTGCAACGGCAGTGGGTCACTCCAGGGTTCACCCACGGGGTTGTCGACGTCACGACGCAGGTACAGGCTGTCGCTTTCCCATGCCAGGGCGCCTGCACTGTAGGCACGGGTGGCGATGCTCAATGCCTGGCCCTTCGGATGGGCTACCCAGCGCTCGCAATACACCTCCAGGCGCAGCGCGTGGCCCTCGTGCAGGCGCTGGTGCTGACGAATGCGATTGGCCAGGTGCACCATGCCGCTGGCCGGGTAAGGGAAGGTCGGCCGGGTCAGCAGCATCAAATGCAATGGGAACGCCAATACATGGGGATAGGACAGTGGCACGCCCTGTTCGCGACGAAAGCCGCAGGCCCGTGCGTAAGCGGCGATACCCGCGGGCGAAAGCTCCACCGCAGAGCGCACCAGCCGCGCCGTGGGCAACGGCGGCGCACCGTCGAGCTTGGGCTTGCGCAAGGCGCGCATGCCGTCGAGCAACAACTGCGTGTGCGAGGGCGGTGGGTCGATAATCTGCGTCACATACTCCATCGGCTCAGGCTCCCAACAGGCTTTGGCCACATACCCGCACCACTTGGCCATTGACCCCGCCCGAGCCAGGATGGGCCAGCCAGGCGATGGTCTCGGCCACGTCGATGGGCTGCCCGCCCTGGGACAACGAATTCATGCGCCGCCCGGCTTCGCGGATCATCAGCGGGATTTTCGCGGTCATCTGGGTTTCGATAAACCCGGGCGCCACCGCATTCACCGTGACCTGCCGGGCCGCCGCACGTGGCGCCAGGCCCTGTACCAGCCCAATCACGCCAGCCTTGGAGGTGGCGTAGTTACTCTGCCCAAGGTTGCCGGCGATACCGGAAATCGACGACACGCACACGACGCGCCCACCGGGGTTCACGCCCTGGCTGTCGAGCAACGCTTCACTGAGCAGCAGAGGCGCTTGCAGGTTGACCGCCAAGACACTGCGCCAGGCGGCTTCGGTCATTTTGGCGATGGTCTTGTCACGGGTGATCCCGGCGTTGTGCACCACCACATCAAAGGCACCGTATTGGCTGACATGGGCTTGCAGCAACGATGCGGTGTCGGCGGCCGTGATATCCAGGGGCAAGGCTGAACCACCGACACTGGCGGCCGCCTGCTGCAATGCGTCCTGGGCCTGGGGCACGTCCACGCACACCACATGGGCGCCGTCCCGCGCCAGTACTTGGGCGATGGCCAGGCCGATGCCACGGGAGGCGCCGGTGACCAAGGCGCGTCGACCGGCAAAGGGTTTGTCCCAATTGACGACGTTGTTGCCATCGACCGATTTTTCCAGGCGCACCACCTGCCCCGAGACATAGGCAGAACGGCGCGACAGGAAGAACCGCAGGCTGCTGTCCAGCGCCTCTTCAGCACCGGGAGCCACATAAAGCAATTGCACGGTGATCGCCCGGCGCAGCTCCTTTGCCAGCGACCGCACCAAGCCCTCGAGGGCACGCTGGGCGATGGCCTGGGGCAAGTCCTTGCAGTGTTCCGGCGCGGTGCCGAGTACCACCACGCGGCCATGCTGGCCGAGGCGCTTGGCATTGCTGTGAAAGAACACGTAGAGCTCGTCGAGCTGTTGCAGGTCGGCCACGCCACTGGCGTCGAACACCGCGCCTTGCACCTTGACCGTGGACGGCGCCTTGAGGGTCGCCGGGGTGGCGGCGACGGTGTCGGTGGCGCTGAAGATGCGCTGCACCGACGCCGTCAGGCGCCCTGCCCCAGCGATGATCACCGGATTGGCCAGCCCGGCCTGGCCGCTGCGATGACGTTGCAGCGGCAAGGGTTGCGGCAAGCCGACAGCCTGGGCCAGGCGACGGCCCCAGGGGGAATTGACGAATGAAAGGTAGTTGTCACTCATAGAAGGTTCCACTCACAACACAAATCCTGCCTGTAAACCCGGTCAAATGTGGGAGGGGGCTTGCCCCCGATGGCGGTCTATCAGGTAAATCTGCTGGGCTCACACACCGCTATCGGGGGCAAGCCCCCTCCCACATTTGGACCGCGTTTTTCCTAGTTAACCGAGGCGTTTTCGCTTTGGCTGCTGCGACGCTTGGCGGCCGGCTCGAGCGCTTGCTTACGCTGCTGCAACGCCTCCAACAAACCAAAGTCCTGGGGGAAGTCATCCACCTGGATGCCGTGGTCGGCGTATTCCACATAGCGCGCCAGCAAGGCGTCTTCGTCGTCGCTGATCAAGTCCAGTGCCCGCGCCTTGACGCGCCAGCCGGTAAAGGCCGCGGCAGAAATCGGCATCGGCTCGAGCAGGCCTTGCTTGATGGCAGGTTTGAGCCGAGCCTCGATCAGCTCCACTTGCGGCAACAAACGGAAGCCCAATTCGCCGTAGGCCAGCTTGTCGATTTCCGGGCGAGGAATGTAGGAATTGGCCAGCAAACGGTCGCGGGTTTCACCTGGGGTCTGCACCACATCCGCCACTTGCGCCAACAGGCGGTCCGAGGGTTTGCGCAGCGGAATGCCCAGCGGGAAACTCAAGCCACGCACCACTGCCGCAGCAGGTTTGGAGGGATAGTTGTCGAGCACTTCGGCCAAGGCTTCGTGGGCACGCAACAACGCGTCCTGGGCCGCCCAATGCACCAACGGCAGGTCGGCCTGGGGCCGGCCATCGTCCTCGAAACGCTTGAGCACGCAGGAGAGAATGTATAGCTGCGACAGAATATCCCCCAGGCGCCCGGTGATACTTTCCTTGCGCTTGAGAGCACCCCCCAGCACGCCCATGGAAACGTCCGAGATCAACGCCAGCACCACCGACAGCCGATTGGCCTGGCGGTAGTAGGACGCCAGCGCCGGGTCGGTCTTGGCCGGTGCCGAAATCAGCCGCCCTCCGGTCAGGGCATGTACCGCTGCGCGTACGGTGTTGGCCAGTACAAAGCTCACATGGCCGAACATCGCGCGGTCGAAGTCTTCCAGCGCCTTGCGCCGGTCCGGGTTGCGCGCCGCTTCCATCTCACGGAACACGTAGGGATGGCAACGAATCAGGCCCTGGCCAAAGATGATCAGGCAGCGAGTCATGATGTTCGCACCTTCCACCGTAATGGCGATGGGGCTTTGCTGATAGGCACGGGCAAGGAAGTTATTGGGGCCCATGCAAATGCCTTTGCCGGCGACGATGTCCATGCCGTCGTTGACGATCATCCGCGCGCGCTCAGTGACGTGGTACTTGGCAATGGCCGAGATCACCGACGGTTTCTCGCCGGCATCCAGGGACGCCACCGAGACCTTGCGCACCGCATCGCAGGCATACAAATGCCCGGCCATGCGCGCCAACGGAGCCTGCACCCCTTCGAACTTGCCGATGGGCAGGCCGAACTGCTTGCGCATCGCCGCATAGGCGGTGGTGCCACGTACCGCCACTTTACCGAGGCCGACGTTGGCCGACGGCAGGGAAATCGCCCGGCCTGCGGCCAGGCATTCCATCAACATGCGCCAGCCATTGCCGACCTGTTCGCGGCCGCCAATCACCCACTCCAAGGGAATGAAAACATCCTTACCGGTGGTAGGACCGTTCTGGAACACCGCGTTCAGCGGCCAGTGACGGCGGCCGCTGTTCACCCCCGGATGGGAGGTCGGGATCAGCGCACAGGTAATGCCCAGGGAACCGGCCGTGCCGAGCAAGCCGTCCGGGTCTTCGGCGCGGAACGCCAGGCCCAGCACTGTGGCAATCGGGCCGAGGGTGATGTAGCGCTTGTCCCAGGTCACTTTGAAACCCAGCACTTCTTCGCCTTCGTGCATGCCTTTGCAGACGATGCCCAGGTCCGGGATCGCGCCCGCATCGGAGCCGGCATAGGGGCTGGTCAGGGCGAAACACGGGATGTCTTCGCCCCGCGCCAGGCGCGGCAGGTAGTAATTGCGTTGGGCGTCGGTGCCGTAATGCAGCAGCAGCTCGGCCGGGCCGAGGGAGTTGGGCACCATCACCGAAATCGCCGCCGCCGAGCAGCGGGTCGACAGCTTCATCACCACCTGGGAGTGCGCGTAGTGGGAGAAGCCTTTGCCGCCGTATTGCTTGGGGATGATCATGCCGAGGAACCCGGCGTCCTTGGTGTACTGCCAGCCTTCGGGGGACATGTCCTGCCAGACCTGGGTGGTTTCCCAGTCATTGGCGATGTCGCACAGGGTTTCGACTTCATTGTCGAGGAAGGCTTGCTCCTCCGCACTCAGGCTGGCCGGCGCGGCTTGCAACAGGCGCTCCCAGTTGGGCTTGCCGCTGAACAGCTCGGCATCCCACCACACGGTGCCCGACTCGATAGCCGCACGCTCGGTGTCGGACATCGCCGGCATGATCGTACGAAACAGGCCAAGGGCCTTGCTGGTCAACAAGGCGCGGCGCAAAGGCCTGATCGCCAGCACCAAGGCCGGCAGTACCACCAGCACTGCCGCAATGGCAATGCCCAGGCCGGCCACTGCGTTGAACAGGTAACCAGCCGCCAGCCAGATCAGGCCGACGCCCAACCACAGGGTGGCGGCAGCTTGTCGATACGCCAGGGCAATCGCGGCTGCGAAACCCACCAATAACCAGATAAGCATGGGGATACCTCTACTTGATTCAGGGCGTGGCAAAAGCGCGGTCAGATCGAAATGAGCTGCGGCGTAAAACCACACTACAAACTTAAAAGAGTAAATTCAAATTTTGTTTTGAAATTTTTATTTAACGCTTTGGCGCAATAATCGAAGGCCGAACGAGTCAGCCTTTAGAGCAGTAATCAAGATCGTTCAGGCAGTGAGCACCAGATGCCTCCGGCGCTCATGCCACGGTGGGTTTAGAACTTGTAAGTAGCTGACAGACTGACAATGTCGCCTGAGGACTCGGCCGAGCCGTCGAGCCGGCCGCCGCCGAGTCGGTCAACGTTCTGGGTCTTGATGTTGACCTTCTCAACAAATTGGTGCGAATACGCGGCGTCCAGGGTCAGGCCAGGAACGGCCTTGATATCGTAACCCGCACCCAGCGAGAGAAAATAACGGTCGCCGTCAGGGATACGTGGATCGCGCGTGGAGTTGCGGGTCGGCGTTTGGTCATACGCCACACCAGCCCGCAGGGTCAACTCATCCGTGGCCTTGAAGTCACCGCCCACCGAGTACATCCAAGCATCCTTGTAGTTATAGGGAATGGCGACGATGGTCGATCCCTGGGACTTGAGCGTGAGGTCCTTGAAGGACGACCACTGGGTCCACATGGCACTGACACCCAAGGTCCACCGGTCGTTGAACTGGTGTACCCAGTCAAGCGCGGCGGTTGCTGGAATATCCAACTGAGTGCTGGCGTGGGCGCCATTGGGGTACAGCTTCAGCCCAGGGTAAGCCGTTTCGACCAGCGTTTTGCCGTTACCGAAGATCGTATCGTCGGTCATCAGGCCGTTGTTCAAGGCATCGGCCCGGACGCTGTATTTGCCCGTCATTTTGTTTTTGATTTTGGCGTGGTAGTTAAGGCCCAACGAGTCACGATCAGTCGGCTTCCAGACAACGCCGGTAAACCAACCAGTAGAGATATTGTCGACCTTCACCCGCATCAGTGCAGTACCGACGCCCGCCGGAAATGCACCGTTACCCAAGCCTGGAGAGACTGACGCCGCCGAAAACAGATCGACGTTCTGGCTGACGAAGCCTTGACTACGCTGGACGATAAGGCCGCCACCGATGGAGAAGTCGTCACGCACTTTGAAAGACAAGGAGCCCGTCAGGCCGACGGTCTCGATTTTGGTGTCCACGGCGAAGTCGCGAAACTTGGAGTTTTCATTCCAGGTGGTACGCATACCTTGCGGCACGACTTGGCTGAGACCGAATGCAAAGCGGTCACCGATGGGGATAACCAGGAAACCGGTAGGCAACCAGGCGGTGAAACCACCCTGGCCGCCATCATTGTTATTGAGTGTTGCCGTGCTGGGATCAAAGCTGCCATCCGGCAACACTGCAGTATTGCTCACCGGATTACCGGTGTAATCGTAAGCTTGGCCGCTGTATTTGATTTTGACGCGGGCGTAGTCCACGGTCTGTTGAACCACGGATTGGTCGACAAACGCCATGGCCGCCGGGTTGTTGTAGGCAGAGCTTGGATCATTCTTGAACAGAGAGCCGCCGCCGAATGCTCGGCCCCAGCCCGGGGCACCGTAAGTCGGCGTGGAGAAACCACCCGCCTGCACGGGCGCAGTCGTCATCAACCCCCCCAGTATCGCCAGCCCCAGCAGTGTTTGAGCCTGTTGTTTCTTACTGATCATGCGGCACTCCTTATTATTATGCGCTCCCGGCATCGCCGGCTTTCCACATCAGCCGGCACCTCTGGCGAGGCGCCGGCCTTTCAGCGGGTGATCAACCCTTTGTCCTGCAACGAACAGCCGTTATGGGTTGACGGTCAGGCCAGCGGCAGTGGTGGTCAGCGAGACCACGTTGCAACCGCCGCTCAGCGCTTGGTTGGCCGCGGTGAGGGTGTGAGTCGCAGCGTTCCAGGCCACGCTGATGGTGGATGGGCCGCAGTCAGTGCCGGGGATGATGATGGTCTTTTTGATGGTGTAGCCCACGTTCTCCACTTGACCGGCAGTGCCCGACAAGGCGGTCAGCTTCCAGCCTGGCGACGGGATGCTTTTCAGGGTTGGCAATGCGCACAGACCGCCGCCGGTCAGGGAGGCATTGTTGATAGTGGCAACGCCACCACTGACATTACCGCTGAAGGTAATGCCACAAGTCACAGAGCCCCCGAATGAAGACGGCGACTGCACCACGATGGAGCCTGCGGTGGTGGTGAATGGGCCTTCTGGGCTGATCGAAGCCGCGCTGGCCATCGAAGCAGCACCCATGCAAACAGCCAGAGCAGTCAACGACACGAGAGTTTTCAAGCTTTTCATTGTTTTTCCTCACATGTTATGGCGATTCGTTTCGCCAGGGGTAATGGCCATGATCGAGAGGTCACGGTGAAACTGCAGAACTTCCCTTTCCAGCCAAATTTCAAATCATCTACCGCTACAACAGTCGGATTCTTTTATTCGATAACTTTGAAGTTGGGCGGCATCTTGATCGACACCGTGTTGATCTTGCAGTCTTCGCCAATGGCAACATCGGCGGCTTCCAACTTGCCGGTGGCGTTGTCCCATGTACCGTCGGCCGTTGAAGGGCCGCACTTGCCGCCCAGGCCAAAGGCATGCACATCCACGCTGATCTTCGACATCGAGCCGCTTTTCGTATCGTTGGCTACCAAGACCCAGGGCAAGTTGATCGCTTCCACGCGACTGCACTTGAGGCCGCCGTCAAACTCGACTTTATCGACATTCACTGATGAACCATCGGCCGCGACCTTGCCGGCGACCTTGATGGTGCAGTCGGCGCTGATCAGCTTGCCTTTGGAAAAGCTGATGGGCCCTTGGGCAGTGAAGGCACTGCCCGCGGGTTCGATACGGGCAGCCTGGGCCTGGTGATAGAAGATAAGGCCCATCGCAGCCAACAGGACATGCGTGGTGAACGTGGCAGGGCTTTGCATGGTGGACGTCCTTCCCTTGAAATTATTTTTGTAGGGTCAAACCACTTTCGTGCACTCAGAACTCAATACCTTGGGCGATAAGAACCTGCGCGATTGACAGATCCCGAGTACGCCAACAACGGTTTAATTCACGTCAAAACGGCTTTGCACTGTTGCTGTACTTCTCCAGATACTTCAGGCGCTTTGACGGTTGAAGATTGGTCAGGGTGATATCCCCGGCATAGTGATTGAGTACGCGATGATCCATGCGCCGCCGCCATAAGTACGGTACATAGGCCCAGACAATCATGCTCGCGTAGCCATACGGCAGTTGCGGTGATTCATCGAAGTGACGCAACGACTGATAACTGCGAGTGGGGTTGGCATGGTGATCGGAATGCCGTTGAAGTTGGAACAGAAAGATATTGGTGACAATTCGATTACTGTTCCACGAGTGGCGTGGCGAGCAGCGTTCATAACGGCCATTGGGCAACTTCTGGCGCTTGAGGCCGTAGTGCTCGACGTAGTTCACCACTTCCAGTAACGAGAAGCCGTAGATGCCCTGGATAATCAGGAACGGAATCACCGCCGCCCCCAGCCAGGCAATCATTGCGCCCCACAACACCACGCTGTACATCCACGCGCTGAGCACGGCGTTCTTCCAGTGCAGGGCCGGCAGGCCGAGTTTGCGCAGGCGTTCGCGTTCCAGGTTCCAGGCCGACACGGCGCTGAACCACACCGAGCGCGGCAGGAACGCCCAGAAACTTTCGCCCAGCCGTGAGCTGGCTGGATCTTCCGGCGTGGCGACACGTACGTGATGGCCACGGTTATGTTCGGTGTAGAAGTGCCCGTAGAACGTCGGCGCCAGGGTGACCTTGGCCAGGAACACTTCCAGGGGCTTGGGTTTGTGCCCCAGTTCATGGGCAGTGTTGATCGCGATGCCGGTAGCGGCGCCGGTGGACATCGCCATGCCCAGGTAGGTGAACACGCTGATTTCACCGTGCAGCTCGGTGCGCGCGGTAATGAACGCAGCGGTCTTGGCCAGCCAGTTGGAGGGCTCCAGCGTGGCCGTGGCGTGCAGCAGGCCGCCGTTGATGATCCAGTCGATGCCACCCGCGGCGAGCCAGCCGGTGATAACCACCGAGGAGATCACAAACACCACGCCGGTGTAGACGATCCAGCGATAGTAGCTCTGGGACTCAAGGTTGCTGACGGCAGACTCGGGCGGGTTGCTGACGTCTTCGCCGAGCAGGCCGTCGATCAAGGGGATGAAACCGAAGATGATCAGCACGCCCACCCACCACAGTTGCTGTACGCCGGTGGTGATCGCCAGGGCGCCGGAGAGTAAGGGAGTTGCCAGGGGCATGATGCCGAGCCACCACAAGTGGCGTTTGCCGTCAGTCCAGACGTTTGGGGCTGCCAGGGTCTGGTTCATGGCAGCCTCCGTACGCAGTCGGTGGGCAGTTGGGCAGCAAACAGGTTCACGGAGCGCTGACTGCCCCGGGAAATCAACCATGCGATAAAAGACGTTGTTTTCATTATTTTATTCGCTCTTAGGCATTTCAAAAATAATTTCAAATTACACATTGAAATAATTTTTTTAAATAAATAACGCGGAATCGTTAGGTCGTCAACTAGTTTTTCAAGCCCTTTTTTACGTGACCGGGCAGTCTCTTTTTAAGCCGATTGGTCAGGTGTCTAGGGCAGGCATCAACGCCTTTGAACCGCGAGTCGGGTCGCACGTTTATTTACTCGCCAGGGCAATGGGCGGGTGCAGCAGCCTGACGTTTTCCCCAGGCCGAACGCGCTTGGCAATCTGCTCCACCAGCGCCGCGACTCGCTCTGTCGCGGTGATCGGCAACATATGCCCCCGCCCTTCCACCACCTGCATTTTCAGCCCTGGCACCTTGCTTGCCAGGGCCTGGCCGTGTTTCTGGAAGTCGAGCACCTTGTCCCGCGCGCCATAGATCAGCCCGATGGGCAGGGTCAGTTGCGGGTAGCGCTTGACCATGTCCGGCAGGTAATCGTTGACCCGGTTGATCTCGGTAGACGCGGCGTAGAAGTTATCGGGACGCATGCCCAGCAACCCGCCGCCGCGGGTGGCGAAGTCCGGCGGTGCAGCATCGGGGGCGAATACGCCCTTGACCACCGCATCTTTGGTCAGCAGGCCCAAGGGCATCGTCAAGGTATGAGCTATCCAGCGCCGTAACCAGGCCGGACGTACCGCCAAAGACAGGAATACCAGCGGTAACACGCGCTGGGGGTGGGTCAAGGGCGCTACCAGCACCAACCCGGACACGGCGTGGGGATGGTCGAGGGCCAGCGCCAAGGCAATCGCACCGCCCAAGGAATGCCCGAGTACCAGCGGCTTATCCAAGTCAAGCGTGTTGATAAAGGCCGCGACCTGCCGGGCCTGGCCCGGCAAATCTGCTGCCGTGCCACGGTGCCGGGTGGAATAGCCCGACCCCGGTCGGTCGAGCGTAATCACGCGAAAATGTTCACGCAGTTGTCCGGACAGGGCATAGGTCAGGTTGCGACTACTACCCATCAGCCCGTGGATCATCACCAGCGGCGGGCCCTTGCCCTCCTCGACATAATGAAAGCGCTCGCCCTGCACCTCGACGAAGCGCCCATTGATCGGCACGGCCGCTTCGATGCGCCGCGTCATCCAGGCACTCAAGCCCCATAACGCCGCGCTGGCGCCCACCAGCACACCTGCAGCGACAACCCATTCGACAGCCATAGCTCGGTCCTCGGCTTCCCTGCTGCTGGCGACCCGACCGGAATTGATCAGGGCCTCAGCCATCGTCCACACCCTGGACCTGGACTTAGTGCACTGCGCGGTCGTCCGTCGGACAAATCGCATATGCGCAACAAGGTCCTAGCGTAGGCGAATTTTTCAGGTAGATTATTTAAAATCTTTTTTAAAATAATTAATTCAATTTTCCTTTGCAATGGTGTTCTATCTAAAAGACAAAACAAAAACAGGAGCCCATCCGATGCCCAAGCGTTTTCTACTTATGAGGCAGCTCTATGAATGCCCACAGTGATTCAATCGACATCGCCATCATTGGCTCGGGGTTCGCTGGCCTGTGCATGGCGATCAAACTCAAGGAGGCCGGGCTTACCGACTTCTTCATCGCTGAACAGGCCGAGACCCTCGGTGGCACATGGCGCGACAACCACTACCCGGGTTGCGCCTGTGACGTGCAGTCCCAGGTGTATTCGTTTTCCTTTGCGCTCAACCCGGACTGGACGCGGCAGTTCGCGGCGCAACCCGAGATCCGTGCCTATCTGGAACACTGCGCAACGCGCTTCGAACTGGCGCCCTACCTGCGTTTCGGCATGGGCCTGCACCGTGCGGTATTCGATGAGCACCGGCAACGCTGGCACCTGACCTTCAGCAACGGCCGCCAGGTCAGCGCACGGGTGCTGGTATCGGGGATGGGCGGGTTGTCGCGCCCGGCGATGCCGGACATCCCGGGGCTGGACAGCTTCAAGGGCAAGCGTTTCCACTCCCAGCAGTGGGACCACGATTACTCCTTGAAAGGCAAGCGCGTGGCGGTAATCGGCACCGGCGCCAGTGCCATTCAGTTCGTGCCGCAGATCGCGCCGCAGGTGGCGCATCTGGACCTGTTCCAACGTACGCCGCCGTGGATCATGCCCAAACCCGACCGGCCGATTTCAACGCTTGAACGCTGGCTGTTCAAGCACGTGCCGTTCACCCAAAAGCTGGTACGCGTGGCTTTTTATTGGACATTGGAGGCTCGGGTGGTGGGGTTTGCCCTGCATCCACGCCTGATGAAGATGGTGCAGAAAATCGCCTTGCGTCACCTGCGCAAACAAGTGGCCCGCCCTTCCCTGCGCAAGACGCTGACACCGGACTACACCATCGGCTGCAAGCGCGTGCTGATCTCCAACGACTACTACCCGGCCCTCTCGCGCAGCAATGTCGAGGTGGTCACCACTAGCGTGCTGCGTATCGAAGCCGACGGTGTGATCACCGCCGACGGGATCAAGCATCCCGCTGACTGTTTGATCTTCGGCACCGGTTTCCAGGCCAGCGACCCCTTGCCCCGAGGCTGCATCATCGGCCGCGGCGGCATCGACCTGATGGACGCCTGGGGCGATGGCGCGCATGCCTACAAAGGCACCACCGTGCCGGGCTATCCGAACCTGTTCCTGATCGTCGGGCCCAACACCGGCCTGGGGCATAACTCGATGATCCTGATGATCGAGGCCCAGGTCACCTACATCCTCGACGCCTTGAAACACATGCAGCGCCAGCGCATTGCCACGGTAGAGGTCAAGCCCGACGTGGAGCAGGCCTACAACCACCAGTTGCAGGACCAGCTCAAGCGCACCATCTGGAACACGGGTGGCTGCCAGAGCTGGTACCTGGACCCACGCACCGGCAAGAACACCACGCTGTGGCCCGGCTCGACCTGGCGCTTCAAGCAGGTCACCCGCCACTTTGCGCTCAAGGACTACGTGACCAGCCCGCTGCCGATGCCCTGCGCGCCACGCCCAGCAGCCGCGCCCCACTCCGCCACAGAAGGCAGCCTGTCATGAAGTCATTCAACGGCCGCGTTGCGGCGATCACTGGCGCAGCCTCAGGCATGGGTCGCGCACTGGCCTTGGCCTTGGCACGGGAAGGTTGCCACCTGGCCTTGGCGGACAAGAACAGCCAGGGCTTGGAGCAGACGCTGACACTGATCCGCACTTCGACCTTGTCGCCGGTAACCGTCACCACTCAGGTGCTGGACGTCTCAGACCGCCAAGCCATGGAGGCTTGGGCCGCACGCTGCGCGGCTGAACATGGCCAGGTCAACCTGGTCTTCAATAATGCCGGGGTGGCGCTGTCGAGCACGGTAGAAGGCGTGGATTACGCCGATCTGGAATGGATCGTCGGCATCAACTTCTGGGGCGTGGTACACGGCACCAAGGCGTTCCTGCCATACCTCAAGGCCAGCGGCGACGGGCATGTGGTCAACACTTCCAGCGTGTTCGGCCTGTTTGCCCAACCCGGCATGAGCGGCTACAACGCCACCAAGTTTGCCGTGCGCGGCTTCACCGAAGCGCTGCGCCAGGAGCTCGACCTGCAACGCTGTGGCGTCTCGGCTACCTGTGTACACCCCGGTGGCATTCGCACCGATATCTGCCGCAGCAGCCGTATCGACGCAAATATGACGGGTTTCCTCATCCATAGCGAACAGCAGGCCCGCGCCGACTTCGAAAAACTGTTCATCACCGACGCCGACCAGGCCGCCAAAGTGATCCTGCAAGGCGTGCGCAAAAACAAGCGCCGCGTACTGATTGGCCGCGACGCCTATTTTCTCGATCTGCTCGCCCGTTGCCTGCCATCGGCCTATCAAGCGCTGGTGGTGTTTGCCAGCCGGCGCATGGCGCCCAAGCCGCGCACGCCGGTGTTTGAAACCAACGACGAGCCCCGTCTCTGAACAGGAGGACGCACCATGTTGCCGATCCGTCGCGATATCCGCTTTGCCTTGCCTGCCGAGCGCATCAAGAACTGGCACGAACAAGGGCCGGTTATCAGCCATTTCTTCAATGCCCTGTCGCTGTTGTTCCCCCAGGGCGAGCTGTTTTTCATGGACAGCGTGCGCCACTACCGCGGGCAGATCGACGACCCGGAACTGAAAAAAGAAATCCAGGGCTTTATCGGCCAGGAAGCCATGCACAGCCGCGAACATGTGGCCTACAACGACCTGCTGCAAGCGGCCGGCCTGCCGGCACACACCCTCGACCGGCGCCTGAAGTTCTTCCTCGACCTGCAGAAAAAACACCTACCGCCGTCGTTCAACCTGGCGGTGACCATTGCCCTTGAGCACTACACCGCGATGCTCGCGGAAATCCTGCTGAGCGACCCGTCACGCTTTGGCGACTCGCTCAAGGGTTACCAGCAGATGTGGTACTGGCACGCCCTGGAAGAAACCGAACACAAAGCCGTGGCGTTCGATGTCTGGAACCGCGTGATCAAGCCGGGGCCCGCACGCTACCTACTACGCACCGGCACCATGCTGACCACCACCGTGATGTTCTGGCTGGTGGTGCTGGATTTCCACGTGCGCCTGCTGATTGCCGACCGCACCTCGGGCGGCAAGCTGAAAGGGCTGTGGCGCATGGTCAAGTTCCTGTATGGGCCAAAGGGTGTTTTTCCGCGGATGGTGCGACCGTGGTTGCATTATTTCAAACCGGGGTTTCATCCTTGGGATCATGACAATCGGGCACGGCTGGCGGGAATAGAGGGGTTGGTTGAGGAGATTGAACGGACGCGCCGAGGGTATGAGTCGGCCTAGGCTATTTGGGTGGATCGGCCGTCAGTCCACCCTCAAGCCCAAGCCACCCGCTCACGCACAAAGCGTGGCACCTGATCGCCAGGCAATGCCTTGCTGAAATACCAACCCTGGATAAACAACTCAGGGCCCGTATTCAAGAAAGCCAACTGTTCGGCGGTCTCCACGCCTTCAACCACCACCCCCAGGTTCAGCGCCTCGCAGAAACGCAACATGCCGGTCAGCACCTGGGCGCCCTTGGGGTCGCGCTGGGCGACCACAAAGCTGCGATCGATCTTGATGAAGTCCACGGGAAACTGGTGCAAATAGCTCAATGCGGAAAAGCCGGTGCCAAAGTCATCGAGATACACTTTCGCGCCCAGGGACTGCAGCTTCTGGATAGTCTGGCGGGCCGCCGGGATATCGCTGACCAGCGCATCTTCGGTGATCTCCACCGACACCAGGCCATGAGCCTGGGCGAGAACTTCCACCAAGCGATCCCCATAGGCAGCATCCTTCAGGGTGGCACTGGAAATATTGATGGTCATCGGCAACTCAAAGCCGACCTTCTGCCATTTCTGATATTGGCGCACAGCCTGGGATGCCACCCACATGTCCACGTCCGGCATCAGCCTGGCCTGGGCCAGCCATTGCAGGAACTCCCAGGGTGAATGCACCTTACCTTGACTGTCCCGGGCGCGCATCAATGCCTCACACCCGGTGCACAGGCCGGTGCGGGTGGACACCTGGGGCTGGAACTCAAGGTAGAACTCGTAATCGCTGATCTGCTGGATGCGGCTCAATTCGACGGCTTGCCGGGCCATGCTCCGGTGGGACGCCAGCACCGGGTCAAATTCCAGTAGGCGGCCTTTTTCCTCAAGGCCACGAAAGGTCATGTCCAAGGACTTGAGGTACACCGTACCGCCATCCGTGGATTGGCGGTGGATCGCCCGTACATAGGGCGCATACACCAGCGTGCCTACGCCCAATAGCGCCAGTTGCAACACCACGGCCGCCACATCGCCATGGGTGCTGAGGTAGGCATTGAGCAGCACCGGGGCGGTAAACGGCACGCTGGCCACCGAAGGCGAAACCCACCCCAACTGTACCGCCGTCAGCGCCAATATCGTGTTGAACGCCGGCACCAGTAGAAACGGTATGAACAATCGCGGGTTGAGGATGATCGGCAACCCGAACAACAGCACCTCGCTGACGTTGAATAACGACAACGGCAAACTGGCAATCGCCAGCAATCGCATGGACTGGCTGTTGGAAAACAGCAGGATCGCCAGCAGCAGACACAATGTAGCGCCGGATCCTCCGATAAAGGCAAAACTGCCCAGCAAACCACTGTTTAGCAGGTACTGGACCGGCTCCCCCGCCGCCAGCGCCGCAGCGTTGAGCGCTACGGCCTGGTCCAGTACATCGAACAGCGGCTGCATGGCATACACGCCATGAATGCCGAAGAACCACAGCAACGAATTCATCAATGTCACGAACAACCCGCTACCGTAGGGCGTTTGCAGCGCATCGAGCACCTGGGGGCCCTGCAACTGAGCCACATAGGGGATCAGCAGCAGCAACGAAAGCACCACCACCAGCACCAACGCAGTGATCGCACCTGGGATCACCATATTGATGGTGCCCTTGAGGTTATGGCCAACCAGGTCCTCGTTGACCAGGCGCGTCCAACGGTAGCGGTGCAGCCAGGCAATTGCCGGCACATTGATCAAGGGTGAGGCAATAGCGATAAACAGCAGGAAAGTGGCCGAAGCCCGCGGATAGTCGCGCAGGATGAAGGTTGCAACCACCACATGAGCCAGGCACAGGAACGCTACCGGCAGCTGTGGCAGGCGGTGCTGAATCGCCAACATGTAACCGATGGAAGCCGCGACCAGTAATGGAATCACTGAGCTGATCTGGTTATGCAAACCCGCCAGGAAGCCCACCACCTGCGGACCAAACCCCAGCACCTGGGCGCATTCGGAGAGGATCAGAAAGCCGGCTGACACCAACAGGCACGGCAGGATCCACAACAATCCCTCACGAATCGCACGCAACGATTCAGTGCTGGCCAAAACCGCCAGGCGCTGGGTAAGGAAAAGTTTGAACAGCGTTTGCCCCATGAGCCGTCCTCTGCCCGTCACCGAATGCCGCTGGGAACCAGGGCCGGAAACACTCGCTAACGCTACACGTCCTGCTAGTGGAAGCGAAAGCCTTTTGCCAACACTCGCCACGCTTTCTCAGCAGTAAATGCGGTCTCGCTGCACTGATTCCCACATGAAATATCGAACTTTCTGACCTGAGTCATCCCCTAATGCTGTCTGAGTCGGTATCATCCGCGCCTTTCTGCGTGTTAAAGGATGTTACAAACTGCGTAACAACGGGCGCGCGCTCAGGGAATCCAGCCCGGTACGACAACTGGCACCAAGGAGAGAGAGCTTCACTATGCAAGACAAGCCGTCGAGTAACATGAGTCCCCTATTTGTCACCATCCTGCTGTGGTTATGCAGCGTGGTATTGCTATTTGTCATCAAGAACGTCATTGAACTGTTTACCGGGCCTGTCGCTGAGACCTGGGTAGACCTGGCATTGGTAATGGTCGCTTACCTGATGTTCTTTCTGCTGGCACCTGTGCATAGCTGGTTGCGACGCAGATCCCGCAAGCGTGCTCGCCATCACGTCAGCGCACGCGCCTCCGATACCGGCTCCCGCCCTTCTCACTAAGGTGCACGCCGTTGTCAGCACCCAGCGATACCTACCAACGCGCACTGGACACATTCCTGCGCGAACACCCGCAGATCGCCGCCGACCTGAACAGCCTCAACCCATTGGCAGCCCAGGCCAGAGGGGAAACCCTGGCGCAGTATCGTGCCGAACGCTTACATGAAGCTTTCGAAGCGCACGCTGAACAGCAACATCTGTTCGCTTGGGAGCTGACGCTCAAGTTGACGGCCGAGTCCCACGAAGCCTACGAGGCCCAACGTCGCGAAGTGCACAAGGAAGTTGCACAGATGGCCGGCATGGACTGGGTGGAGTACTGTCACCTGCATGACCTGGCCGTTTGACCCTCGCCCTACAAGTACCATCGTGGCCGGCTGCAGCCAATGACTTCGCGCAGTTCGGCGACCGTTATGCGTCGGTGTTCCGGGTCAATCGCCAACGCCGAACGTAACGCTGGCCAGCAATGCCTGGGCAGTTGCACGGGCCGCAGCAGCCGCCCCGTGGAGGTGCGTTCGCCAATGCGCTTGCCGTGGGCCAGCTCGTACAGGATGCAGGCCACGCCGTACACGTCGGCAGCGGTGGTCAGCGCACCGCCGGCCAGCAATTCCGGCGCTGCGTAGGCGGGTGTCCAGGCATTGAAACGGCTGCGGCTAACACTCGGCAAACCCACCGCCCCCTGCGATTGTGCATGCCCCAGGCCAAAATCGAATAAACGCACGCCTTCGTCGCCCACCATGACATTGGCCGGTTTGACATCCCCGTGAACAACGTTTTTCTGGTGGGTGTAGACCAATGCATCCAGCAATTGCAAGGCAATGGGTTGCAGTTCCCGCCAAGGCAAGCCAGAGGAGCATTCCAGAAGCAGTCGGTCGAGGGTCACCCCTTGCAACAGCTCCATGGTAAAAAAAGCAATCTGGCTGTGTGTATCGACCTCAAACGAAAACATCCTGATCACACGGTCGTGCCGCAGGCCGCGGGCCAATGCAAACTCGCCGTACAACAACACATGCGCATCGGCGCACTGGGAAATGGATTCGCCCAGCAGCTTGAGTGCCACGTTGGAACGGGGTTCGCCAAACTGCTCGTGCAACAGGTCGCGCGCCCGATACACCACGCCCATGCCCCCCCTGCCCAGGACGTGCTCAAGGTGATAACGCCCAACAAGTAAACGGGAGGGTTGGGACACCGAGTTCAAGGCTGCACCACTACCGCAGTCAGGTCATCCCGTACCGGTCTGCGCAACGCCCCGGCAAATAACCGCTCCACCGCCTGCTGGGGAGTTCCCATGCTCAATGCACGTCCGAGGTCAACATGGCTGAGGGCCTGGTACAGACCATCACTGCACAATAAAAATACATCCCCTGGACGGGTGCTGAGTTCCAACACCTCAAGTTGCAATCGCGAGCGCGCGCCCACAGCCCGGGTCAAGGCCCTGGCGCCAGGGTAGGCCTGCGCTTGGGCCACGCTGATGTGACGCTCATCCATGAGACGCTGCAGCAGCGAGTGATCCCTCGACAACTGGTAGAGACTCTGGCCGCGCCATAGATAGCAGCGACTGTCTCCCGCCCAGATACAGGCCGCCCGGCCTTTCTCCAGGAGCAGTGCAACCACGGTACTGCCCGCCATCTCGTTACCCTTTGCGCCCGGCTTTATCCACTCATTCCTCAAGCGCTGGTTGACCCCCTGCAAACTTTCCCGAACTGCATTGATGCGCTGATCAAGGTTGCCGTGAGCCGATACTGCCGCCAAGTTGCTGACCACCCACCGGCTAGCGACATCCCCGTGCCGATACCCGCCCATTCCGTCCGCCACCGCCCAGCTGCCAAGGCGCGGGCTGTCCAGGAATGCATCCTCATTGCGCAACCGCGCCTGCCCTCGCTGCGTACGCCCAGCGCTACGCCATTGGGCGCCCCCCTGGCTCACAGTTGCTCCGGCAATCGGAAGGTGCGCCATGTGTCGATGTCAAACGGGCCAGGCGTGCGTTGGCTGGTCAGCAGGTAATTAGCGCGCAGGCCGGCAAGGTCTGCCTTGAAAATATGCATATTTCGCCCACTTGCAGGTTCTTTCTGCAGCAGATCAAAAAACCGGAACAATGACCACGCCCCCGTGTTCTTCTCGATTCCCAATGGCCGCTGCTCCATGCCTCTCTCCAGCACGAGGCTGCTGCGCCCGTTGTCTGCATCGGTAGGCCAATGGAACGCCATCGGCACGATCGGGCCGTGGCGATACTCCAACTGCTGGTCGCCAAACCGAAGGATCGCGCGGCTGACCGATGGGTCCAGGCTGTAAGGCGCCAAACTGAATCGCACAGACAATTCCCCGCCGTCCTCGTTGAAAAAGCCGCGGCGGATTAACTGGGCTTTCATCAGCTGGTCCAGCAACGCACGGGAAACCGGCAAACTCTGGCCATCCAGCCCACGCAACCTGTAACGGGCGCCGTCGGCGCTGATAAATGGCCGCAGGTAACCTTCATAAAAACGCGCCATCACACCTTGTGGCTTGAAGAACTCCTGAAAATCGTTAAGGGCTACATCGCTGCTCGCGTGGGCGTTGAACGGGTAACGTCGGCGAATCGCCTTGGCGTAAAGACTTTGCACGTCACTCTGATAACGCTGGTTGACGTGCACATAGGCCTGCTCCAACACATGCCGCCAACTGTCATCGGCCAAACTCTCGAACCAACCGGCAAGCGGCAGCGGTAGACGTGCAGCGGCATCTCGCAGATTGCCCAATACATCCTGCTGCCCCTCCATACGTCGCCTGGCACGCATGAAGGCCGCCTGCTCTGGCGTGCTGTCACGGTTCAATGCCGTCAGTTGCAAGTGCAGTTCGTCCAGCAAGCGTAACGCCTGTGTCAACGCTGCGCCGGGGTTTTGCTGCTCATCAAGCAACTGATGCAAGGGCTCAAACCGCCGTTGCAATGCCCGCCGCGGCACATCGGAAAACGCCGCCTGCTCATCCGCCAACACCGCCTTGGCCACCCCGCCCAGCGCTCCCGGGCGCTGGGCCACCTTGTCCAACAATTCGTGACCAGGCAGCAACCGGGTGTTCTCGCGCAACTGCTGCAACAGCGCAATCAAGGGCGACTGGGCTGATGTCAGGTTCATAAGCAGCTCGGCATCCTGGCGCAGGTTGTCGGTCTGTTGCAGCCTGACACGACCGAGGACGTCGCTCCAGGCATCGGCATACTCACTGAAGTAGCGTTGTTGCAGTTCGGTCATCAGCCGGCGCAACTCCTGGGGACCCAGGTCGGTGCCCTCCCCCAGCACCCAGTTATCCTGGGCGATGGCATTCACCAACTTCGGGCCCTGGGCCTCCAAGTACTGCACATACCTTTTTGTATAAAAACCGGGAACAGGAGGGTCGATGGCGGCAAACACCTTGCCCTCTGCCAGGCGCAAAGGCTCCAGGTTGCGTGCTTGTTCGCGCAGGACGCGATACACCACATCGGCCAATGACTCTCCCCTCAGTGCTTCGCGGGCCTGGGCCACCCGTTCCTCGTTGAGCGGCGCGACAAACGGCCGCTCAAGCAGGCGCGAAAAGTGCTCGCTCAGGCGCTTTTGTGTCGGCGCATCCCCGGCAAAGCGCACCGACCAGAGGCCCGTCACATGCTGTGCCAACCAGGTCGGCTCACGGCGCTCGCGCAGATTGAGCATCAGGTATGCGCGCAGGTTGTCCAGCATCCGCTCCCTATCCCCAAGGCTGGCGTGTACCTGCTCTTCAAGCTCGGCGGTTAGCCAAACCAGCAGTTGTTGCAACGCCTGCTCATAGGCTTGGTCGACCATGGGCCGGCTCAGCTCGCCCTGATACAGACCGGCACGCTCGACCAGGCGTACATCTTGCGCTGCAGGAAAAACCTGGGTCGCCGCCAGCCGCGCATCCAACAGCGCCAACAGTGCCGTGCTGTCATCGCTGGCGGGCGGGACGAGCGGCGTAGGTGCTGTCAGTGCCGCCAATTGCGCCAGGCGTTGGTGATTGATAGTGAAACTGTGCATCCACAGCCCGCCGACACTGCCAAGAACCAGTGCGACAGCCATTGCCTGCAGCCCCTGGCGCCGACGAATGCGCTGCTGTTCGTGAACCTGCAGGCCCGCAAGGTCGGCTTCGGCAAAGATCACGCGATTGAACAGGCCCTGCACAAAGCGAGCCTGCCCCTCATCGGCGCAGGTCAGGAAGAACCCGCGCAAACCATTGATAGGTTGGTAGCGATGAACGGAAAACGCCATTTCCACAAACAGGCTGACGCGCTCACATATTCGTGCCGCCTGCTGGGGAAATTCCAGCATCTGGCCGCGACGCTCGACACTGCGCTCCTGGTGTAATCGCACAATCAGCTCACTGTTCAAGCGCTGTAATAATCGCTCGACCGCTTGGCGAACCAGCGTGATGTCAGTACCTCCAGTGCCGACGTCCAGGTGCTGCCCAAGTACGCTGTCGGCGCTTTCCCCATGGAGTGAGTCAAAGAACTCAGCGAACCCCGGCAATCGGTCGGCCTGGGTCAACACCAGGTAGATCGGCACATCCACATGCAACGTCTGTTGCACCTCCTGCAAGCGCGAATGTACACGACGAGCATGGTGGTCCAGGTCGTACTCGTTGGTGCTCAACAGCGTGTCTACCGACAGCGTTACCACCACGCCATTGAGCGGGCGCACTCGGCGGCGCCACCTGAGCAGGTTCAGCAAGGTGGCCCAGCCTGCGGCATCCACTGAACTGTCGGGCTGGGTCAAGTAGCGCCCTGGAGTGTCGATGAGTACGCCTTCGTCGGCGAAATACCAGTCACAATGTGCACTGCTGCCCATCGGCCGGGTATCAGCGTGATCAGGCGATAACTGCAAGCCGGCTGCCGCGAGCAGTTGCGTCTTGCCACTGCCCTGCTCTCCGATCAACAGGTACCAGGGCAGGTCATGGCGCCAACGCGCGTTACGCTCTCCATAACGGCGGGATGTTCTCAGCCAGTGGACGGCTTCCTTGAACCGACCGCGTACGTATCGATGCTCGTCCTCTACCCACGTCAACGGCTCGTGGGGCTCCAAGGGTTCAGGCCTTTGCCGCCTGGCGACACGGCCACCCCCTGCAAAGGCCATCACCAGCCCCCACAGCAGAAACAAGACGCTGATAGTGACCAGGCGAGCAGGTGCCCCCTGCCAGATGCGGTGGTCATCCACCGCCAGCAACGGCCCCAAAAACCACACCGCTGCCGCACAGGAGAGCACCAGCAAAAGGCTCCAGACCCAAAACCTGCCCAGCAGCACGCCCACACCCTTGAAAAATGCGCTCATTCATTGCTCCCAGCGTTTACAAGGGCGTGCGGATCAGATCCGACGCCGAAAATTGAAGGGGTTGCAGCACAGTCGCCCGCTCCTTGCTCAGCACCCAGGCAAATGCTGCGTACATAGCCAGCAAGCAGACCAGGGTGAAGACCACCAACCAGCCGGCGGGAATGACACGGGGCCACTTGCGCCGGCCCGCCCCCAGTGCTGCAGGCAGTAGCGGCAACGCCGGCGGCTCCCCGCGCACATGCCTGATCTGACGATACAAGGCATCGCGAACGGACTCGAGTTGCGACACGCCCCGCTCCATGACCCGATACTTGCCCTCGAACCCCAAGGACAGGCACAGGTACAACAGTTCCAGCAACGCCAGGTGCTTCACCGGGTCGCGCGACAGTCGCTCCAACAGTTGGAAAACCTTCTCGCCCCCGAAGGTTTCGTTATGAAAGCGGCTCAACAGGCTCATCTTCGACCATTCGCTCTGGGCCCCCCAAGGCGTAGTGACCACCGCTTCATCGAGCACACTGCACAACACATAGCGCGCCGACATGACCTGGCTGCTTTCAACACCGCCCTGCAACGCACGGGTTTCGAACTGAGTCACCGCCAACGACAATCGGTCGTTGAGCGTGCCCAGGCTTTCACGACCGGAGCAGACCTTGAGCCCCACGACCTCGGACAACAACGCCCAGGCGGCAGCCACCACAGGGTTGAGCCCAGCCTTGAAGCTCAGGGTCTCGAGCATATGGCCGGCGTAGATCATGCGGTCTTCCAACTGCTCATAACGCGGCGGCGACGGGAAGTCCGTCAACGGCCCCTGTGCAGGCCCATGACTCTCACGGTCAAGCAGGACGGTTTTTTCATCCTGAGTGTATTCACTGTCCATGGCATTCAGTTCCTGATGGCCCAGAAGTTGAGTTCAAGCCCGGCGAATTCACCCCCCACATGGAAAGCGAAACCACCCGACTGCTCCAGCTGTGCGATATCTCGGCTGCTCATATCGAGCATGAAATAGGTTTTGCCGGCATGAAACGGAATCTGTCGCGGCGCCACTGGCAGGGGCTTGACCTTGATACCGGCCAAGTGCAGGTTGACCAATTCACGTATGCGCTCTACCGGCCCGACCTTCAGGTGCGCCGGCAGGCGCTGGCGCAGTTCCTCCGCGTCACACTGCGCAGTGGCTGCCAGAATGAACGTGGCCGTACCGAGCAATTTCAACTCGCTTACCGGGCACACCAGCACCCCGTACTGACGTGGCTGCAATGTCAGCTCGATCGCATGTTGCTCCAACACCACCGACAGCACCGCACGTACACGCTCCATCAGCCCGCGAAAACTGGCGCCCTGGTCGGCGTGCTGGTAATGCACATCCAGATGCGCACGCTTACTGTCACTGGCGAACGTTGATAACTCACCCAGCATCGACACCAGCGCGCGGAACATCGCTTCGGGCCGGACCCGGGCCTGGCTCAGGCAGTGCCGCAACTCCAACTCGGTGCGATTGATCACTTGCAGCATCAGAAAGTCACCGAGTTGCGTACCGGCGGCCGTGCTCTCCCCGCGAATGCGCGCCGCAATGGCATCGCCCCGGCTGGCAAGCAAGCCGACCACCTCCTTGAGACATGACGCCACGTACCCATGCTCCTGCACGAAAATGAACGTGGGGACAAACGCCGTATCGAGGATCACGCCCCCTTCACCAGTGGCATCCAGTACCTGGGCAACCTTGAGCTTGACGAAGCGCTGGTCACCCGGCTGTTCGCCCAGCAGGAGACGTAAATCGGGGCGAGCACAGTTGATCCGGCAACGTGCATCCACACCGACGTTGGAGTCCCCCACTTCCACTTCACAGCTGAGGTAGCGCGCCAGAACATCACTCTGCTCTGGTTGACGGACGTCAAGGCAGGTGCCGCTAGCCAGGGGCAGCGCCAGGTAAACCCCTTGCTTGCCCGCATCAGTGGGCACCTGCAACACCAGTGGCTCCATGGCGGTACTCAAGTCAAACAGGCTACCGTCCGGCAAGACGCCACTGGCGTGGTTGACCACCAGCTTGCCTAGCTTGAGGTACTGCATATTGAGTTCCAGCGTGAGCAAGCCCCAGGCATCACTGCCCAACAGACGCGTCTGGTTAAGCTGCTGGTGGTAATAGCGATCGTTGTGCTGCAAGTGCTGGGGCCGCAACAGCATGCCTTCCTGCCAGATAACTTTATGAACAGGCATGTCACTGGGTCTCCACGCCGGCAAGCGAGCCGGCAGCGTGTATACCGGCCTGGCCCAGCACCAGGTCGGCCCGGTTCAATTGCTGCGCGGTTACGGGTAGCAGCAGCCGCCACTGGACATGCGGCAAGTCTCGATAAGCCGCCAGCACTCCCACAAAACGACTGTCAGGCCCGATACGAAGTTTGAACGCCAGGCGATCACCCGGGCGCAATTCAACTTCCTCGCTGTTTACCCAGTCTTTTGGTAGCACCTGCTGCGCATTGCCATACAGGCCGAAGAAGTCGGCATGTTCAAAGGCCCCGCCATGACGCAGTTCAATCAAATGCACCACCACTGGGGACGGGCGGCCGTGCAGGTCAGGGTTGACGTGCTCGCTGGCAGTCAGCACCACGTCCAGCTTGGTCAGCGTGGAAAAAGGCGACAGCGTGCTGCAGCCAGCCAGCAGGCCCAGCAAGAGCAACAGCGAAGTGAGGGTGGCTCTATACATGAATATCATCCTGAAAAATCAATGTGCAGGGTGGAGATCAGGCGCACCTGTTCCTCATACGCCTTGGCGAAATCGCCACCCAAGGGGCGATCGAGCAACCGTTCTCGCGCCACCAACCGTTGGTAGTGACGTTGGTAAGCACGCCAATGCCCACCATCCGTGAAAAACCTGGGCGACTTGCCCTGAGACTCAAAGCACCCCAGCAAATGGCCTGGCTCAAAGGCGGCGCGGGTGTTCCGTACGGCGCTTCGACAGGCCGCCAACAGCGCGACCTGGTGTATTTGCAGTTCCCGATGAGCCTGTGCGATAGCCCGTACTGCGGGCAGTTGGCCCAACTCTTTTGCATCCAACATCGCGGCTAACGCCGCTTGGGTATCGCTGTACATCTTCAAGGGGTTCTGTCCGGCGTCCTGGCTGTCTAGCGGTGCCCTGCCCAGCTCGTTATTCAACTCTTCACGAGTGCGCAGGCTCTGCTGCAGCCCCTCGATCGCCAAGCGAAACAAGCGCGCCACCTTGATCGCCAGCGCCTCCTTGCCTGGTTGGTCGAGGGCATCCAGGCCTACGCCAAGGGCCGCGGCAAACTGTGACCAGAACACCTCATCAGTCGGCGCAGTCGACGCAACAGCGTGCAATGCGGGCCCCTCCACCAAGGGTTCTGCCCGCTGTGGGAATACCACATGCTCCCATTCGGGACCGTGGGTGTCCGCCCACGCCCCTTGCTCGTCGACGACCTCATCCAAAGCCCCCAGGTCATCCGAGGTAGCCTGCCGCTGGTGATCAAGGTCCAGCCCATGCAGAGGGTCAAGCGACAGGAAGGCATCATCGGGAATCGTCACTGACGCGGTGGCCCGTAGCTCGCCGGCAGATTGGGTCGGTTCCAGTAGCCGCGCACGTATCGCCAACGACCCCAGTTCAAACACATCGCCATCGCTGATCAATCGCGCCTGCCCCTTGCGCAGGCGTTCGGGGCTGCCCGCCACCCCGATACCGTTGCGACTGATATCAGTCAGGAAATAGCGGCCTTCACGGTAACCGACCAACCCATGGTGACTGGAGAGTACGCGGCTGGGGTCGGGTATCACCCAGTCACACCCGGAGCCACGACCGATCACACCGCCTGCGCCGTCGAATACTTTTTGGTCCAAAGGTGCGGCCTTGTCGCGCTCGACCGCGCAGACCTCAAACAGAAGCTGCATCGTCGCCACCCCTCCATTCATCGACCACGAATGATCGCCTGCGGGTCACCCAAAGGACGGTACTCGGCATCATCGAATACATAGTTCGCGTTACAGCCACCCAGCAAACACAACACAAGCACGACGGCGTGCCATGGACGATCAGGCATCAGGTTTCTCCCACAATAAAAATCAAGTGCGCCATTCAGCGTTTCTCCCTGGCATCACCAAAGGGAATGTTCAAGCGTGCAAGACGATAGAGCAGCGTGCGCCGGGCAACGCCCAACTCCCGCGCGGTACGGGTGCGATTACCGTGGTTCCTGTGCAAGCAATCGAGCAAGAACGCCCGCTCCACCCGCTCCATACGCTGACGCAGGGTCACATCATCGGTAGCGGATAGCGCCGGTGTCCGCGGCAGCGCCAGGTGCTCGGGCAGGATCACGCTGTGGTCACACAACAACACGGCGCGCTCTACCAGGCATTTGAGCTCGCGTACGTTGCCGGGAAAACCGTGGCTCGACAGTTGGTCAAGAGCGCTATTGGACCAGTCAACAGGCGCCCTCTCCAACGCTGCGCAAGCCTTGTCAGTGAAATGGCGCGCCAGTTGCTGCACATCACCGTCTTGCTCACGCAGGGCCGGCAACGTGATGGGGAACTGTGCGAGCCGGTAATAAAGGTCTGCGCGAAAGCGTCCCTCCTCGACCATCGCATTGAGGTCGCAATGGGTTGCCGCAATAATGCGTACATCGACCTTGTGTGCCGCACTGGCGCCCAACGGGCGCACCTCGCCCTCCTGCAGAACCCGTAGCAACTTGGCTTGCAGTGACAGGGGCATATCGCCGATTTCATCCAGCAGCAACGTCCCGCCGTGGGCGGCGTCAAACAGCCCCGCATGATTGCGCTCGGCGCCCGTGAACGCGCCTTTGCGATAGCCGAAAAGCTCGCTCTCGAGCAGCCCTTCCGGGAACGCTGCACAGTTTTGCACGACGAAAGGCTTGGCCCCGCGCGGGCCGCCCGCATGAATCGCCCGGGCCACCACTTCCTTGCCAGTGCCGGTCTCGCCGCACAACAGCACGGTGTAAGCGGTATGCAGCACTTTAGTGATCAACTGGCACGTCTGCTCCATCGCCGCACTGGTGCCGATCAAGCCGTATGCCCGGGCCAACGGTCGGGTGCGACTCGGCTTTACGCCGCCGTTGGGCCGCATACTGCGCAATACGACTAGCTGATTCAGGGCAAAACTGCCCAGTTGCCCCAAGGATGTTGCGTAGGCTTGCAACTGGGCCGGCTGTTGGCGGGCGCACACCAGCACACCGACAATGCGCTCGCACCGGTTGAACAGCGGCACGCTTAAAAGTGCACGCCAAGGTGTCGCCAACGCCGGCAGGAAACGCGCGTCATAGCAACTGCGTTGCACATCTTCCAGACTCAGGACGGCGCCTTGGTTCAAGGCGTAGTGCAGCAGTTGTTGGTGGTGCAACTCGGGATGAGAGGGGGCGACGGCCAGCGACGGCACCTGGGGTAAATGTTGGGCGATAAGTTCAAGCCCGCCGGTCACTTCATCGAGCAGGTACAACTGGCTGAGTTCGCACTGGCTCAGTCGCGCGGCCCCGGCAACGCACACCTGGGCCAATGAGTGTTCATCACGTTCCAACCCCAGGCGTGTGAAGCAGGCGGACAGCGCATCGGCATATACCAGTGGGGCGGACAATTCGCCAGGCAGCTTATTGGTCATCGGCTGAACTCGCAGTTGTGCCGGCCATTGCCATCCTCTGTGCCGACAGTGTGCGGATCAGTTGTTGCAGGTCCAGATTAATCATGGTCATTCGTCCCTAATGAAAATTGCCGGTAAGCGTGACCACGCCGTCGGCCCGTTCATGTTCCAGCCAAGTGGTCCAGCCCAGGCGGCAAACCGTGTTTTCTCCGATATGCAACGCCCTGATCTGACCCTCAGCCAACACCAGGCGCAGGTCATATTCCAAGGGATCCCGCAGGGTCAGACGCACCAGCGAGCAAAGCGGCTGATACGCCCTCCCCGTGGGCAGGAAATCGTGAAAACGCTGCCAGTTCAGCGCCCGCACATGCACCCTGAACTTGCCGCTGCGGTCAGCGATGCGGTGCCCCAGGACCAGATCCTGGCCAAGGGCGCAATTGGCCCGCCCCAGGTCATTACGCTGCAACGGATTGACCTGGACCGTGCGTTCAACCCACTGCTCGATAAACAGCGCGTCGTGCTTGAAGTAGTAACGCAGCACAGACTCGATCAACGCAGCCGAGTGCACGCGTAAACTCAGCAGGCCCAGGTAAGGCAGCAGGCGCTTGCAATCGAGTTGCGAAGCGCCTCTGATTGCGCTGCCACCCAGCCCCATCAAGGCAAACATCTGCTCGGAAAGCCGATCGTTGGCACCTGCCTGGAAACATGCCCGATAGCGGTATTTGCGCCAGATCGGCAGCATCAGGCGATGTAGACGGTGGTGGAACAGATCAAGGAAGTCTCGAGTCGGGTTGCCACCCGATCGCTCGGCAGATGCCTGCTCACCATAAAACGCAGGCAGTGGTGACCCGGCACCGAATAACCCCAACACGTTGAGGCGCAGGCGAGCGCGCAAATGCCCGTTCTCCTTGAAGAACTCCACCCGGTCGATATCGTGCGCGGCAAACCCCAATCCAGGATTGGCCTGAAACTCCAACTGGTCGTACAGCGCGTCGTCATCCAGCAGTGGATGGGCTTCGCGCAGTCGCTCGGTGACCTGCAGAACCGCCTGAAATAGCGTGTACTCACGAATAACACGGCAAAGGTGAGTCAGAGCAGGGGTTGCTGTCCCATCCGCGATGGCCATTGATACACGTCTCCTTGTGTGCTGATGACTCGCAACTCGTGATATGAATTGAGGCTGGCATAGAGGGCAAAAAACTGATTGAGGACAGAAGCGAATACGAACAGGTCGCCCTGGCCGACAAAGCCCTGGGCATCGAGCGTCAGGTCGACCCGCAAGCCACGGACAGGCAGACCACGGTGCAGTCGATCCACGGCCTCATGGCGGATTGAACGCAAGGCACCCAATCTTTTCTGGCTGACCTTCAGCGCCTGTCGATCGTGATAACGCGGCAGATCATAGGTTTCGAGAATCACTTTCAAGGCATTGATATCGGTCAACGATAAATAGTTGAGTGACATGTTACTGATGAGTTTCCACAGGAAATCCTGGTCCAGTGGCGGCGCGAAGCTAGCAGTTGGCGTGCTGATGTTGCGGAACGTCAACGACTCCGGGGTCTGCTCGCCGGGCTGGTTGATCTCGCCTGCGCGTAGCCGCTGCGGCAGGTTGCCGTTGGTACAGGTCAGTTCGATTGACAGGGTTTCCTGGCCCTGTTCGCGCCGGTTACCGAATCCCATCCAGGTGTCCAGGCCGGCATGCTGCACCGAAGAGCGTTGGCGAATGCTGTAACTGGGCGGTGCCGCCATAGGCTCACTGGCGCTGTCATGTTCAAACGACTCGAACGGCACATAGGTTTGGTAGCCCAGCCCGCCAGGGCGCCACCCGGTGACCAGGTCCACGGAAAACACACCGGCATTGCCCGGCGTATATTCCCCAGGCACCAGGAGATACTCATCCTGTTTACCGTCCAGGCGAATGGGGATCGCATCCTGTTTGAACAGGTTGACGATGGGCGTGCAGTACAGCTTCACATTGTCCAGGGTAGGTCGCTGAGGCTCACGGCCCTGGGTACGAAGTTCGAAGCGCATCACCATGCCATGCACCTGCCGAAGCAACTCATGGGACAGTGAGTGCACTACATCCAGCCCTTCGACATCGATAAACAGGTACTTCTCGGGAAAGGCGAAGTACTCCTGCAGGTGCCGGTAACCACCGAAGGTGTTCTGCGGATAAGGAATCAGCGCATGCTCCGGGGAAAACCCCACCGGCCGGACCTGGCCGGCATTGAGCCGCAGCGCCACAGGTTGGCCATCGTTGGTGCTGACGGGCAGACCGTCGTGATCCAGGAGTTGCAAGCAAATGCCATCGAGATGGCGCAACAGGCTGAGGTACAGGCCCTGGCTGAGGTAGTGGTCTCCGGCCAGGTGCAGTCGCAGCGAATCAAATGCCAGCTCACTGAAGTTACCTTCGGCACTCATGGTCAGACGCAAGTCCAGCCAGGCACCTTCGCCTTTGCATGTGTAATCCAGAGCACTGAGTTGCAAAGGCATGATGTCGGTGGCATAGTATGTACGGAACCGGCAACGCTCGCCGTGGATCGGGGCGCTTTCCACGGCGGTGTCCCGAGCCACTCGAACGCTGGGGCCAGCACGTTTCAAGGGGTCAAATTGCAGGATGCTGAAGCCCGGTATTGGCCGCATGTAATGGGGCCATAGCAAGTGCATCAGCGAATGCGTCAACTCTGGCAGTTCGTCATCCAGCTTCTGGTGCAGGCGCGCGGTCAGAAATGCAAAGCCCTCCAGCAAGCGTTCGACATCCGGGTCCTGGCCAGCCTCCGCGAGAAACGGCGCAAGGGCGGGATTGCGCTCGGCAAAACGCCGCCCTAGTTGGCGCAAGGCACTGAGTTCGCTTTTAAAATAGCGGTTAAAAGCCATCGGCACAGACCTCAACCCGCCCAGGATCAGCCAGGCGTGCGTGGAACACCACGGATTGCAGAACGCCGTCGATAACCAGCTCAGCCTCAATGGCAAATGCCAGGGCCAAGGACTCACGAGCACCAGGCAACAGCCTGACACGCACACTCGCCAGCCGCGGTTCATAGACCTGGATGACGCGCTCGATATGCAGCCGCGACTGAGTCAAGGATTCATGCAGGCTGAGCCGCATATCATTGAGGTCAGGCAAGTCATAGTCAGGCAGTGCCTGGACACTGCCCTCGCGAGTGCTGAGCATTTTTCCCAGATGTGCGGCGACGGAAGCCACCGGACACGCCCGGGCCTGCGCACCGTACTCAAGGCGTTCGAAAAGGCTGTTGTGCTCAAGCATGCCCTGGCCTCTGCTCATTCTTTATCGAGCTTACCGACCAGGGACAAGGTGAAGTCTGCCCCCATGTACTTGAAATGCGGGCGCACACTCACACTGACCCGGTACCAGCCAGGCTCGCCCTCGACATCGCTGACGACGATACGTGCAGCACGCAGCGGACGCCGCCCACGTACTTCAGCACTGGGGTTTTCCTGATCCGCCACATATTGGCGAATCCACTTGTTGAGCTCCAACTCCAGGTCCGTGCGCTCTTTCCAAGAGCCCAACTGCTCGCGTTGCAGCACCTTGAGATAATGGGTCAGACGGTTGACCACCATCATGTAGGGCAATTGGGTGCCCAACCGATAGTTCAGCTCTGCCGCCCTGCCTTCTTCACTGGTGCCAAAGGATTTGGGTTTCTGCACAGAGCTGGCGGAAAAGAACGCTGCGTTATCGCTGCCCTTGCGCATGGTCAAGGCGATGAAACCCTCTTGCGCCAGCTCGTACTCGCGACGGTCCGATACCAGCACCTCGGTAGGGATCTTGGTTTCGATCTCGCCCATGCTCTGGAAGTGATGCAGCGGAAGGTCTTCGACGGCCCCGCCGCTTTGGGGGCCGATAATGTTCGGGCACCAGCGAAAGCGCGCGAAGCTGTCGGTCAGGCGCGTAGCAAAAGCATAGGCAGTATTGCCCCACAAATAGTGCTCGTGGCTGTTAACCACGTTTTCCTGATAGGCGAAGGTCTTGACTGGACAATCAAGGGGGTCGTACGGGGTGCGTAATAGAAAGCGCGGAACGGTAAGGCCAATATATCGGGCGTCTTCGCTCTGGCGAAAACTTTGCCACTTGGCAAACTGCGGGCCTTCGAAATGGTCCCGCAGGTCCTTCAGGTCGGGCAGCCCGGTGAAGCTTTCCAAGCCAAAGAAACTCGGCCCTGCAGCGGCAATGAAGGGTGCATGGGCCATGCTGGCGACGCTGGAAGCGTACTGCATCAGCTTCACATCGGGAGCACTGGGCGAGAGAAAGTAGTTGGCAATGATCGCGCCCACCGGCTGCCCGCCGAACTGACCGTATTCAGCGCTGTACACATGCTTGTAAAGCCCGGATTGGGTAATTTCCGATGAGTCTTCGAAATCCTCCAACAGGTCCTGGCGCGAGACATTCAACAGCTCGATCTTGATGTTCTCGCGAAAATTGGTGCGCTCGACCAGCAACTGAAGCCCTCGCCAGGAAGCCTCCAACGCTTGAAAATCCGGGTGGTGCAGAATCTCATCCATTTGTTGGCTGAGCTTGGTATCGATCTCGGCGATCATCCGGTCGACCAGACGCTTCTTTACCGGTTCGCCGCGGTTGTGTGGCCTGACCAGCTCTGCAATAAACGCCGACACGCCGCGCTTGGCGATGTCGTAAGCCTCGTCGTCGGCGCTCAGCAATGTCTGGGCAACGATGTTATCGAGGATGCTGCTGGCTTGGGTGACGTGTACGGGTTGCAGGTCGTGCTGAATCGTCGTCATGGTGTCAGTGTCCTTTTACTGAAAATGTCAGGCTTCAGGGCTGTCCAGGCCCAATTCGGCCAGGACCCGAGAGCGGGAATCGCCATTGGCCAATACCTGCTCAATGGCCTTGCGAAAGCTCGGCGTGTTCCCCAGTGGGCCCTTGAGCGCCACCAATGCTTCACGCAATGCCATCAGCTTCTGCAACTCCGGGATCTGCTCGACCAGGTTCGCGGGGTTGAAGTCCTTCATCGCGTTGATCCGGACCTGGATCGCCAGCTCATCCCCATCGGCTTGATCCTGGAGGCGGTCGGGAACGCTGAGCGTCAGGCTCAACGCTTGCTTGGCCAACACTTCGTCAAAGGTGTGCTTGTCGATGCCGATAGGTTTGCGATCTTCCAGCTTGCGTGGGTCCGCACGCAGGGAAAAGTCCCCCAGCACCATCAGCTTCAGCGGCAGCTCGACTTCTTCCTGGGCTCCACCGACGGCGGGTTTGAAGGTGATATTGATACGTTCCTTGGGGGCTACCGAACCATCTTTGGCCATGGAGCTTTTCCTTTTTTGATGAGGCTTTATTCGAGTACTGCTTCTAGGTCGAAATGGCACAACCGGCGATGCAGGGCGTCCTTGCCGTCGCGTAAGGCCTGGTTTTGTGGCAACAGGTCATAACAGCGGCACAGGAGCTGACAGACTTGTACGGCCAATGTCGGCTCCCAGCTCTCCAGGCCCGTGCGCTGCAATTGAAGGTCGAGGTGTTCCAGTTGGATCCTGGCCAGGTCGTGCTTGCCGGCCGCCACACACAACCTGGCCAGTGCCAGGCGCCAATGAAAGCGGGTGCGATCGTTGCACGCGCCTTGCAAGCCTTGCTTGAGCACGCCGACCGCAGCCTTGAGTCCATCCTTGCGCAAACAGGGCATCACCGCCTGCAACGCGATTTCCCAGGGCTCGCTGGTCACCTCGGCTACCACGTTGGACGGCTCGGGTTTACGCACATGGCGCATAACGTGGAGCGCGATCCACTCGCCTGTCGCGGGGTTGGCAAAGGGAGTGCCGTCGTCGAACCTGTACTCAGGCAGGCTCGGCAGACGCTGTAGCAGCAGCGCGAAATGCATTTCCAGCTCGGTCATGGCCAGGTCTGCGCGCAAGGCCTCCAGGCACTCCCACGCCATGCGCAAGCCATCGAACCAGAACAATGCACCGGCCAGGCTGGCCTCGAGCTCAAGTAGCACATCGGCGTAATGACCTTGGCTGAACCGGTCCTGATAGCGCTTGAGCTTGTCGGCGGCCAACGGGCGCAGAGCCGTTATCCGTTCACTGTTGGCGTCGGGATAGCTGACGAGCATCAGCCATGCCAAGGTTCGCCCCAGGCGCAGGGCACGCAGGTCGGCGGCGTTCTGACGCAACCACCAGGCACATAAAGGGCGGGCCTGTTCCTGTAATGCCCGTAGCAGTTTGTGCGCGTCTTTCTCGTTGTTGACCGAATGCTCGGGCTTGAACAACGGGGTTGTCGCTTGCGTGACGTGGGCAATGGCGCCCGCGACGCCGCCAGGTTGCGCCGCACCTTGCGCGGCATGGGCCAGGCGCTCCGAGAGCTGTCGGCGAATCGGCAGCAGCAAGGGAGCATCGCCGCCAAGATGGTGGGCCCATAACTGATCCAGACGTTCGAGGTGCTCCAACAGCACCTGGAATAATGGCCGTTGATCGCTGAGCGACAGGTGTTGTGCAAATGCGTGCTCGAGGCGCGATACCAACCAGCCAAATGCCGCTACCCGGGTACGCAGCTTGGCAGGGTAGACATCCGCCCAATGGTGTTCGCAGAGCTCAAGCAGCAACCCGAGACCGGCCAGCAGCCCAGTAAAGGAGTCACGCTGATACAGCGCCCAGGTCAACCAGGCCGCGACGCGCAGATCCTTGGAATGCTCACGCAGCAGGCACTCGCTGATTTCGCTGACCTTCTGCCAATCCGGCAGCCCCGTATCATGAATCGATTGTGCCTTGCCAAGCTCGGCTTCCAGCGTTTCAAACTCGCTGGAGAAACGCATGTCACTGCCAACAAAACTGCCTGAAGAGCAGGCTGTTCGTGCAAGTTCCCGGTAATAAACAATAAGATTTTCTGAATAAACCATTTTGGGCCACACAAACCGTCCAGGGCAAAATAGGCAAACTTAGCGCCATTGAAGTACGCATCAGATTGCCCTTTAACTTCCGTTCAAAACACATCGAAGTGTGCGAACCTTAGCCATGGAAAAAGCAATCAGCAAGTAACGGAACGGAACTTAAGAAACTTCCTACACGCAACGGCAAATAGGCGCCTGCGCAGTTATTTGCGCAGGGATATCACACAAAAATAACCGTCTGCCTCGCACGACCGCGTATTTCCAGAACAAATGACATGAGCAACTAAATGCGCATACATGTGCAACTTACAGGCGTAAAAACAGCCGCAGCCCGACAACAACTTCCAAAAATCCGAGCATTAAACCGTTATCACCTTAACTTCATTGCCCCTCACACTTTCAGGCACGCTTCTTGTTAAGGATGGTCTGAAGTAGCCATGTATTTCCCCGGCATACCACCTAGCGCAACTTTTAAACTCGCCAAATGATCAAAAAACAATCAATTCGACGAGTATTTCTTACGTTTTCGCCACCCGGACCCC